>SHWK01000004.1 GCA_009693885.1 Rickettsiales bacterium | reverse complement strand
CCACTCGGGCTCGCCTTCTCATCACTATTCTGCTGCTGCACAGAACCTTCTTGCGCAGGCTCACCAGCAGCTTCAGAAGAAACATTGCTAGTATTAGCATTCAAAATATTATCCACATCATCAGTTGGCTTAAAGGCCTCAAAGAAAATGTGATCTTTTGGCGTTGCGGGCGTTGGAAACTTGCCGATAGTGCGATCAATTTTTACAAATTTAACTCCGTTAGGAATACGAAATGGCGTTGATTGCGTATCTTTTAAAGCCTGTTTCATGAAATTAATAAAAATTGGCAGGGCTATAGAGGCGCCAGTTTCATCCCTTCCCAAGGTTTTAGGATTATCGAAACCAACATAAACTCCAGCAATTAAATCTGGCGAAAATCCAACAAACCATGAATCATAAGAATTGTTAGTTGTTCCGGTTTTTCCACCAATGATTTTTCCAATAGAACGAGCACGGCCCGCAGTTCCGCGATCAACAACGCCTTGCATCATTGAGGTTATTTGATAAGCAGTAGCTGGATCAATTATTTGTTCTTTCGATTCATCAAGCAATGGCATCGCATTGCCAGAAGAGCCTTCAGCAACAATACACTCACCGCATTTTCTTTGATCACGACGATAAATTGTTACGCCATCACGATCTTGAATTTTTTCAATCATTGATGGAGCAATTTTTTTGCCACCATTAATCATCATCGAATAAGCGGTAACCAAACGCATCATTGTGGTTTCGGTTGAACCTAAAACTAATGAATAAATTTTTGCTGGATCGTCATTAACGCCAAGTCTTTTAACAACATCAACAACTTTATCAAGACCAACTTGATCTGCCATGCGAACAGTAGTAACGTTGCGCGAGGTTTCTAATCCTGTGCGCAAAGTTGTTGGACCATAAAATTCTCCAGAATAATTAGTTGGATTATAAGGTGGCAAACCAAAACCTTGATTGAGCGAAATAGGCTCATCCATGATTACTGTTGCAGGCGTCATACCATTTTCTAGTGCCGCAACATATCCAAATGTTTTCATTGTTGAGCCCGGTTGGCGCATTGCCTGAGTAGCGCGATTAAATTGATTTGGCGAATCAACATAACCACCCATCATAGCAAGAACTCTTCCTGTATGAGGATCCATCGCTAAAAATGCACCATTAACTTCAGGAATTTGACGCAAAATATAAGCATCTCCTTTTGCACCTTTCTCAACCAAAATCACATCACCAATCGCAAAAACATCAGCAATTTTTTTAACTGCAGGGCCAACATGATCAGTATCTATGTGCTTTCTCGCCCATTTAACTGAAGCCAAATCAATTGATCCAATCGCGCCAAATTCTGTGCCAATAGTTGCAGAATTTGCCGATAAAGAAAGCACCACCGCCCTCTCCCAAGTTTCTTTATATAATTTTTTTGGATCGAATTTTTTTAGATCATCTTGCCACACTCCTGCGGCATCAATTTTTTTAAGCGAACCACGATAGCCATGCTTTTGATCATATTCTTCAATTCCATCATTAAAAGCTTTAGAGGCAATTTTTTGCAAGTTAGAATCAAGAGTTGTACGCACAACAATTCCACTTTCAAACACATTATCAGAACCATAAAGCTGGGTTAAATCTTTTTTAACACTATCAGCAAAAAAATTGGCACGAGTATTATCGCCATCTTCTTCATTTTTAATTTTGAGTGTGATCGGAGTTTCTTTGGCTTTTACAGCTTCTTCTTCATTAATATAGCCCTCTACAAGCATGCGTTCAATTACCCAATCACGACGCCATTTTGCTTTTTCAATATTTTTGCGCGGATCAAGTTTTGATGGCGCTTTTGGTAAAGTTGCCAATAAAGCATCCTCTTCAATAGTTAATTCATCAATTGATTTATCAAAATAAACTTGTGCCGCAGCCGCAACACCATAGGCTCCAGACCCTAAGTAAATTTGATTCAAATAGAGTTCAAGAATTTTATCTTTCGAAAAAGTTTTAGTCATGCGATAAGCCAAAACTGCCTCTTTAACTTTTCTTTCAATTGTTTTTTCACGCGTTAAAAGAAAATTTTTAACAACTTGTTGAGTTATAGTAGAAGCGCCTCCGAGGCTTTCTTCGCCTTTTACGAGAGCGAGCGCATTATTAACTGAGGCGCGAAAAATTGCGACAAAATCAATGCCATTATTTTTATAAAAGTTAGAATCTTCAGCAGAAATAAAGGCATTAATTAAATGTTTTGGAATTAAATCAAATGGAACAAAAATTCTTTTTTCTTTTGAATATTCGGTGATCAAACTGCCATCGGACGCATAAAGACGGGTTGTAATGATTGGTGAATAATCTTTTAACTGTTCATAATCAGGAAGATTCTCGCTATTTTTTTTAAAAAATAAAAACCCCGCAAGGCCAAGCAGAAAAATAAAAATTGCGCCAAAAACAACTATAAAATTTAGAGTTTTTTTCATCGGATGAGAAATCGGTTTATTTTTTTTCATTATTAATTTTCAATAATTACATCATTTTTTGCCATTCATTCTAAAATATTCATCAATTGCGTCAACTAAACCTTTTACGATATTGCGTTTATGGGTAAAGCTGTTCAAATCGACTTCTTCTTGCCTATTGGAGAGATAGCCAAGTTCAATTAAAATTGAGGTCATATCAGGGGCGGTTAGAACCGCAAAACCAGCGAATCTATGTGTATTATGCAATATTTCTACCCCTGATTTTTGCACCGATTGTATCGCAATATTAGCAAATTGCGATGAGCTATTCATTGAGCTTCGTTGCGATAGATCAATTAATGTTTTCAAAATATCACCACTAGCATCACCAAAATTTACTCCCGCAATAATATCTGCTCTGTTTTCTTTTTGTGCTAATAATTCTGCCTGTTTATCCGATGATTTTTCGGATAAAGTATAAATCGAAAAACCAGCAACATTTCTATCTGCCGCAGAATTTGCATGTAGCGAAATAAATAGATCAGCATTGAGTCGGCGCGCTTTTTCAACGCGTCGCTTTAATGGAACAAATTCATCAGAATCACGAATTAAATATACTTTATAATTTTTGGTCATCATCAAATGCTTACCCAATTCACGAGCATACGCAAGGGTGATGATTTTTTCTTTAGTGCGCGCATAATCACCTATCGTTCCTGGATCTTTGCCGCCGTGGCCCGCATCAACCGCAATTATCGGAATCTTTTTTGGCGCAATTGGTTTTGCTACAACTGAATTTGCAATCACAGAGCCTTCTTTTTTTACGACATATTTTATTTCTTCGGGAGAATTTAAAGATGTAGCGGAGGGATGTTGTGTAGGATTTTCTAGTTGAGGTATATTTGGATTTAACACCGCTAAAATTACCGGATCAGAGGATATGTTAGATTCTTCAGTAATAGGAGGCTTATTTACAAATTCAGGAATGACTTTTATTAAAATTTTGCCAAATTTCTCTTTTTTTAATTTTTGAAATACCGAACTTTTAATACTAACTTTGCAATTTAAATCAAAAACAATACGCAAAATATTGCCTGATTTACTTTTTCTAAAACCAGTTACAAAGCTAGGAAAATTAGAATTCTCATCAAATCGATTATCAAAAGATGCATTGGCAATATCAACAACTAAACGCTCAGGATCATGCAAATTATAAGCCTTAAAATCAGATTTTTTATTAATTATGACTTCAATATTTTGCTTATTGTCAAAAGATATATTTTTAACAATTGCTCCTTCGGATAGCGCATAACAAGGACTAGCGATGGTAAGAAAAAATATTGTCAGTAATTTTTTATAAAAATTCATGAAATAATTTTAGTTAACCTTGATCTAGCTATTTTTAAGCGAGAACAAAATCAGTTGATATTTAGAAAATTATAATTTTTTTAAAATCTTCGCAAATAACTCTGCTGGCAAAGAACCGCCAGTAATTTTTTTTGTCGAAGAATTATCGTCATTTCCAATCCAAACCCCAATCACATAATCATTATCAAAGCCAACAAACCATGCATCGCGAAAGTTTTGACTGGTTCCTGTTTTACCAAAAATATTTGGAGAAATATTAGCTTTGCTTCCAGTTCCATCCTCAACAACAGCGCGCAAAATTTCTCGCGCATATTCTTTAGTTTCTTCTGACAAAACTGGCGGCAATCCTGAAGATTCTCGCTTATAAATCTCGCGATTTTTATCATCTTTGATTGAAGATATAGCATACGGAATAACTGGTTTTGCATTATTCGCAATACTTGCAAAAGCAGCTGTTAATTCATATAGAGTAACTTCAGTAGTGCCGAGTGCAATTGTTAAATCATTTTTATCAATCTGCGATACAATGCCCAGTTTAGTGGCCGTATCAGTAATATCTCTCTGATTTATTTTTTGCGCTAATTGAATTGAAACTGAATTAAGTGATTTAGCAAAAGCCGTTTTTAAATCAACTTTTCCAAAATATTTTCCTTCATAATTATCTGGCAACCACGCGCCAATATTAACTTTTTTATCTTCAAAAACATCGCTTGGTTTAAATCCTTTTTCGAACGCCGCTAGATAAATAAAGGTTTTAAAGACTGATCCTGGTTGTCTTTTTGCTGATACAGCGCGATTATATTGACTTTTTTGATAGTCTTTGCCGCCACTCATACCTAGAACAGCGCCGTCCTTATTCATTATAATAACCGCAATCTGAGACTTGTCAATTTTTTTAGCATTATCTACTACAAAATCGTTTGTAGCTTCTTCCATACAGACTTGAACTTTCTCATCTAAAGTCGTAGTAATCAAAAAAAGTTTTTTATCGAGATCTTTTTTAGCCAGAAAATCAGCAAATTGATCATGCACAAAATCAGCAAAATAAAGCTTTTGCGAACTATTGGTTTTAAAAGAAATATCTTTATTTATTTCTTTAATGTTTTTTTCACTAAGAAAACCAGATTTAATCATGCCTCTTATAACTACATTTGCTCTGTTTTCAGCGGAGTTTTGATTATTTTTTGGTGATAATTTAGAGGGAGCCTTTAACAAACCAGCAATCATCGCCGCCTCATTCAAATCAATATCCGATACTGGTTTGCCAAAATAAAATTTTGCCGCCGCAGCAACACCGTAATTACCCGAACCAAAATATGCTCGATTAAGATAAATAGTAATAATTTGTTCTTTGGTAAAGCGCCGCTCTAGCTGCAAAGCCAAAATTACTTCTTGGATTTTGCGCTGAATTGTGCGCTCGGGGTTTAAAAATAAAAGCTTGGCAAGCTGCTGGGTGATTGTGCTGCCGCCCTGCACTATTTTGCCCGCTTTGTGATTTGCTTGATAGGCACGAATTATTGCAAAAACATCAATTCCGATATGATTAAAGAACTTACGATCTTCAGTGGCTACAACCGCGTTAATCAAGTGTTGCGGCAATTCATAAAATTGCACTTCATCATAATAAATATCACCAAAGTTAGTGATTCTCTCATTATTAGAGAAATTAATTTGAACAATTTGCTTATCACTCTTTCGATCAAGGTTTTCAATATCCAGCAGGCCTTGACAATAATAGGCTATAGCAATTCCAATGGCAATTGAGGCAATAACCGCAAGGATTAACCCCCATTTTATAACAAATTTTACTATTGGCATCTTTTTATTAATCTGATAAACTTGTTCTCGAGGCCTTTCGGCTATTTAATTTTTTTATTTAAAAATGAATTATACATTAATAAATCAAAAATTTGTTACGAAAAAAAACGCTATAATTTCGATTGAACAGCGCGCTTGTCGCTTTGGTGATGGAATTTTCGAAACATGCAAAATAATCGATGGCGTAATTTATGATTATGAATCTCACGAAGCTAGAATTCTCAAAGGTTTAAAAGCGCTACAAATATCCGCTACAATCAAAAATTTAAAGAATGATTCTTACCATCTAATTAAAAAAAACCAGATTAAAAATGGAATTTTACGAATTTCTATTAGTCGCGGCATCAGTTCGCTTGGGTATCTTCCTGCTAAAAAAATTGAACCTTTGATAATTATTGAAACTAGCGAAGAGAGAAAAATTGATAAAAAAATTATTATCGGAATCAGTAAAATCAAAGCTCCAAAACGATCATCGGTTTTACAAAATTGTAAAACAATGCAAGGTTTAAATTATGTTTTGGCAAAAATTAATGCAGAAAAATCTAATCATTTTGATGATGTGATGTTGAGTGAGAACGGTCATATAGCAGAATGCTCCTCAGCAAATATTTTTTGGGTCAAAAATAGCAAAATCTTTACCCCTTCAGCAAAATGTGATGCACTTTTAGGTACTACAAGACAAAAAATTCTACAAAAATTTCCGTTAAAAATAAATCTTGCAGAAGCAAGGCGATCAAGCCTTTATAATGCTGATGAAATTTTCTTAACCAATGCAAGTTTTTTAGTTTTAGCGGTTGATGAAATAGTAATTAATGGGAAGAAAAATAAATTACAGAAAAATCTCTCCACTCAGGTTTTGCAATCGCTAGAACTCGATATAAAAAAATATAATATGAGAAATAATTCTATACAAAATTCAACTTCGAAAAAAATTTAATAATGTCGCTACAAAAACAAAAATTAAATTGGATTGAGCCATTAGATTTAGCGCAAAAAATCGCTGATAATTATAGCGCTGAGAGCTGGATTTTTCTTTACTCTTCTCTTTCTAGCGAAATAAAAAATTCACGCTCAATCATTGCTCTTTTTCCACAAAAAGAATTAATTTTAGATAATCTAGCTCAATTACAAAATGCTTTAAACCCTCACAAATCATGGCTTGGTTATATTTCCTATGAAGCCTATAAAGATAAATCTGCAACAGAAAAATCATTCATTAATTTGCCAAAAATTTGGCTCTTGAATTTTTCTTTAATTCTGGAATTTGATCATGATAAAAAAACTTTAGAAGCTCATTTTTCTAAACAAGAACAGCTTGCTGAAGTTTTAAATTATCAAACAACATTTGTGGAAGAAAAATCTAAAATCAAAAACTACATTCCAAATTTCTCTACAGAAAACAATGCTCCCAATTTCTCTGATAAAAATATTCAAATAACAAATTTTGTTTCAAATTTTTCTGATGATGAATATTTGCGAGAGGTTGAAGACATTAAGAACATGATTCAATGCGGCGATTTTTATCAAGCAAATTTAACCAGAAAATTCTTTGGAAATATTAATATTGAAAAACAGAAAGATTTTTTCTCACTCTTCCTAGAGCTAGATAAAACAAGCCCTGCCAACTATTCTAGTTTTATAAAATTACGGGATAATTTTATTATTTCATCCAGCCCAGAATTATTTTTATCAATCAAAAATGGAGAAATAATTTCTCGCCCCATCAAAGGCACAGCGCCCCGCAGCAATGATTTAAAACAAGATCAAGAAAATAAAAAAAATCTACAAAATAGCGATAAAGAACGCGCTGAAAATTTAATGATTGTTGATTTAGTAAGAAATGATTTATCCAAAGTTTGTAAAGCTGGAAGCGTTATGGTAAAAAATCTTTTTCACATCACTAGCTATAAAACTTTACATCACATGTCATCTGAAATTAGCGGCAAAATTTCTAATGAATTTAATATTATTGATGCTGTGCAATCATGCTTTCCTGCTGGCTCTATGACGGGTGCACCAAAAATAAAAGCGATGGAAATTATCGCGCAAAAAGAAAAAATAAATCGTGGAATTTATAGTGGTGCATTAGGCTATTTTAAAGGCGATGAAGTAAATTTATCAGTGGTAATTCGCACATTAATTTGCCAAAAAAATAAATTTGAATTTCAAGTTGGGGGAGCGATAACCTTTGATTCCGTAGCGCGCACTGAGCTAGAAGAAACTGAAATTAAAGCGCAAGCAATTAAAAAAGTTTTAGGAATTTTATAAATAGCCAAAACTAATATGACAAAAAATATCTCACAAACTCGCTGTGGCTGGGCCGATAAAGGTGATGAACTCTATACAAAATATCACGATGAAGAATGGGGCGTACCAGCTTTTGATGATCAAAAACTCTTCGAATTCCTTGTGTTAGAAAGCGCCCAAGCTGGCCTTTCATGGATTACAATTTTGCGCAGGCGCGAAAACTATCGCCAAGCTTTCGCTAATTTTGATGCAAAAAAAGTTGCTAAATTTGATGAAGATAAAATCACGCAATTAATGATGAATAGTGGCATCATACGCAATCGTAAAAAAATAATTGCAGCAATAAATAATGCAAAAAAGTTTCTTGAAATTCAAAAAGAATTTGGTTCTTTTAGAGAATATATTTGGAAATTTACTAATAAAAAACCCATCACCAATAACTGGAAAAATTTAAAAGAAATGCCCCCAAAAACTGAAATTTCAGAAAAAATTTGCCAAGATTTAAAAAGTCGCGGCTTTCAGTTTCTAGGGCCAACAATATGTTATGCCTATATGCAAGCAACAGGGCTGGTCAACGATCACATAGTGACTTGCTTTAGACATAATGAAATCAACTCTCAAAAAAAATTATAAATTTCTTGCTAGACATTTTATTCTTTCTGAACAAAACTATCTAAATCAATATATAGTGTTTCTTTAATAAAAAGAGCACTAAATATAGTTTAAAAGTGATGATGGCGCCAGCTGATGAGGCAAAAAAACAATCGCGCTACTTAAAAAAGAGTAAATTTTATTTTATATGACAACAAAAAAAGGTTCAGGAGCAAAATCTACCACAACATCAAGCGGCGGTCTATTAGAAGCGAGCAATGCTATCCCCATGCACAAAGAATTTCGCTCTAAAGACAAAACTTTTACCGTCAAAAATGATGTTAAAAAAGATGATCGTCTTAGCAATTTTGGCAAAGCAGTTTTAAAAGATCGCTATTTAATGCCTGGTGAATCATATCAAGATTTATTCGCCCGCGTTGCTTGCCACTACGCTGATGACCAAGCTCACGCTACCAGAATCTATGATTATATTTCAAATTTATGGTTCATGCCTGCAACGCCAATTCTTAGCAATGGAGGCACTTCACGCGGGTTACCAATTTCATGTTTTTTGAACGAAGCCGAGGATTCTTTGCGCGGAATTGTCAATTTATGGAACGAAAATGTCTGGCTCGCATCACATGGCGGGGGCATTGGCAGCTATTGGGGCAACCTGCGCTCAATTGGCGAACCAGTAAAAGGCAATGGCAAAACTTCTGGCATAGTGCCTTTCATTAAAGTGATGGATTCACAAACTCTAGCAATCTCGCAAGGCAGCTTAAGAAGAGGCTCTGCAGCAGTTTATCTTCCTATCGATCACCCAGAAATTGAAGAATTCATCGATGTTCGTCGCCCTACTGGTGGTGATCCAAACCGTCGCTCACTAAATTTGCATCACGGAGTTGTGGTCACCGACGCCTTCATGCGCGCAGTCGAAAGGGATGAAAATTTCGAGTTAAAAAGCCCTTACACTGGCAAATCCGTTCAAAGCGTTAAAGCTAGAGCGTTATGGATCAAGCTTTTAACAACTCGCGTTGAAACTGGCGAGCCTTACATTCTATTCATCGATCAAGTTAATAAAGCAGTTCCTGCACATCACCAAAAACTTGGATTAAAAGTTAAAACTTCAAATCTATGCAGCGAAATCACACTCGCAACTGGCATTGATCACCTAGGAAACGACCGCACAGCAGTATGCTGCCTATCTTCACTCAATCTTGAATATTACGATGAATGGAAAGATAACCCACAAATCACTGAAGATATAATGCGCTTCCTCGATAATGTTCTGCAAGATTTTATCGACAACGCTCCACCAGAAATGAAAAAAGCCTCTTATTCTGCAATGCGCGAAAGAAGCGTCGGTCTTGGCGTGATGGGCTTCCATTCTTTCTTGCAAAGCAAAAATGTACCAATGGAATCTGCGATGGCAAAAGTTTGGAACAAAAAAATATTCCAACAAATCAAACAACAAGTTGATCAAGCTTCGGTCAAACTTGCGCATGAAAGAGGCGCCTGCCCTGATGCCATTGATGCTGGCGTGATGGAAAGATTCACTAACAAATTAGCGATCGCTCCAACTGCTTCAATTTCAATCATCGCCAATAATTCTTCACCAGGAATCGAACCCTTCGCCGCCAATAGTTTTACACAAAAAACCCTCACCGGATCGTTTAATGTGCGCAATAAAAACTTAGTAAAATTGCTTGAAGAAAAAGGCAGAAACACTGAGGATATTTGGTCGTCAATCACTATCACCGAAGGATCAGTGCAACATCTAGATTTTCTTAATGAACACGAAAAACTTGTCTTCAAAACTGCACAAGAAATTGATCAAAGATGGGTAATTGATTTATCCGCAGAGCGCCAAGAATATATCTGCCAAGCGCAAAGTTTAAATATTTTCTTACCAGGAAATGTCTCAAAGAAATATCTACATGAAATTCATTTTCGTGCATGGCAAAAAGGTCTGAAAAGCCTTTATTATTGCCGCTCTACTTCTGTTCAACGCGCCGATAAAGTTTCAAATAAAGTTGAAAATGATGCGATGTTTAAACCAGAAGAAATTACATTGCTAAAAGAAGAATCAGCAAAATATGAGGAGTGTTTAGCCTGTCAGTAGCTTTACTGGCTGTAGCGCCCTACTAATTTTCTTGCTTTTTGTAAAAATGGCGAATAAAATACTCGCCTTCTAATTTTGTTGTTAGTTTCAACACTGATAAACAATTGGCCCCGTCGTCTAACGGTTAGGACATCACCCTTTCACGGTGGTAATACGGATTCGAATTCCGTCGGGGTCACCATTATTTTCTCTGCAGCAATATCTGTTTCTCGCTATTAATTAGGCAGAAAACGCACCACCCATATATAACAATGGCCTATTCTGCTTTAGCTTCGCACAGCTAATGATTTTTCCAATAATGATGTGATGATCACCAGCCTTAACAACATCATATCTCTCGCACTCAAAATACCCCATAGATTCTTCAAAAATTGGTGAACCCAATTTTGCGGTGAAATATTTTTCAACCTGCCATTTTGATTCATTTGCAGGTTTAGCAAATTCTTGCGCCAAAATTAATTGCTGCTGACTTAAAATTGAGAGAGAAAAATGTTTTGATTTTTGAAACGCTTTTAAATTAAAAGATTTGTTATCTACTGAAAAAAGCAACAATGGTGGCTCTAGAGATGTGGAAGAAAAAGAATTGATTGTCATGCCATACAAACCACCTTTAAAGGCCGTTGTGGCAACCATCACACCAGTTGTAAAAAGACCAAAACAATCGCGTAATTCTCTTTCGTTCATTTTTATTTATTCACAAAATTAAATTAAACTACGCAATGAGGTAATAAAAAGAAACATTATTACAACACAACCAATTACAATCCATGTGCAATAATCATATAGAAAACCAGTTTGTAGTTTGCTGGTTTTTTTTGCCATTTCTCGACAAAAAACTACCACGCCATTTGGCCCGCCATCAACAATTTTTATATCAACAAAACGCCAGAGAAAATTGCCAAGTTTTTTAGCTGGAACAACTAAAGATGCTTCATAAATTTCATCAAAATACCATTTATTAAAAGAAAGATTATATAATGGTTTGAAAGTTTGTGCTAATTTTTGTGGAATATCAGTTTTGACTAAATATAAAAGATAGGCCAATGAAATCGCTAGAAGACCAAGGATTAGCGGCGCATTTTTGACCAAAAAAGGTGCGTGATGAATTTCTTCTAGCAAATCTTGATTTTGCTCTGCAACAAAAATTGAATCAGCAAAAAAGTTATGCTCTGCCGAAACCATGTGAAGAATTTCTGAACCAAAAAACCCTGCAGCAATTGATCCTAGAGCCAAAATAGCAAGTGGTATCAGTATTGAAATTGGTGCTTCATGAGCATGATCAAAAGTATGTTTATCAGCGCGAGTTTTGCCGTGGAAAGTTAAAAATAATAAACGCCAAGAATAAAATGCAGTTAAAAATGCCGCAACAATACCAAGGCCAAAAGCTAATTTGCCAAAGGGCGTGTGCGACATAAAGGCAGCTTCAAGAATCACATCTTTAGAATAAAAACCTGCAAATGGTGGAAAGCCAGCAAGGGCAAGGTTTCCAATCCACATCATTGCATAAGTAAAAGGAATTTTGCGCCAAATTCCACCCATTTTTTGGATATTTTGTTCGTGATGCATCGCATGAATAACAGAACCCGCACCCAAGAATAGCAAGGCTTTGAAGAATGCATGAGTTGCTAAATGGAAGATTCCCGCACTATAAGCTGAAACTCCACAAGCAAAAAACATATAGCCAAGTTGACTGCAAGTTGAATAAGCGATAATTTTTTTAATATCATTTTGCGTGATTGCGATAGTGGCAGCAAAGATTGCAGTTGTAGCGCCCACAAGGGTAACCATCATCAAAGCAACTGGTGAAAATTCAAAAATTGGCGAACAGCGCGCCACTAAAAATACACCAGCGGTAACCATTGTAGCAGCGTGGATTAAGGCAGAAACTGGGGTTGGACCTTCCATCGCATCCGCCAACCAAGTATGCAAACCAATTTGCGCTGATTTGCCCATCGCACCGATGAAAAGCAAAATACAAATTGCATCAATATTTTTAAATGAATATCCAAAAAGCATGAATTGATCATTAACATGATTCGCCACGGTTGAGAAGACCCCAACATATTCAACAGTGCCAAAAGTGAGGTAAATCAAGGCTACAGCGATTATTAGGCCAAGATCCCCTACTCTATTTACTACAAAGGCTTTGATTGCTGCGGCATTAGCTGATTGTTTTTTAAACCAAAATCCAATCAATAAATAAGAAGCTAGACCAACACCTTCCCAACCAACAAAAAGCTGCAAGAAATTATCACCAGTAACCAAAGCCAACATGAAAAAAGTAAAGAGCGATAAATAAGACATGAAGCGCGCCAAAGATTTATCTTCATGCATATAGCCAATTGAATAAATATGAACAAGGCTTGAAACCAAAGTGACAACAACTAACATTGTTGCTGTTAGTTGATCTATTTTGAGCGCCCAATTAGCAGAAAATCCTCCTGATGAAATCCAGCTAATCATTGTGGTTGTAGGCATTGCGCCATGCATCGAAACTTGCGTAAAAACAACTAAAGCCAAAACTGCACTAATCACTAAAAACGAAACTGTAATTATTTGAGCCAAAAGATCGGCAAGTTTTTTTTCTAGAATACGCGAAAGCAATCCAGCAATTAAAAAAGCAAATAGAGGTAAAAAAACAATTAATTTTGTAAGCATTTTTTAAAGTAATTTTATTCTTTTGGAATTATTTTTTTGATTTCATCGCGAACAATTTTTTCGACCAAAGATGGCAAATTTTCATTCAACCATTTTTCAAGACGAGGCTCCATAAGCTGCGCAGCTATATCAGCAAAGGCCTCGCTCTTTGAAAAAGATGTTACGCCTGATATAACATTTTTTGCATCAATCAATTTTTTTATTGAATCAGTAATGTTGGTGGCCGCTTGTTTATCTAACAAAGATTCATTAACATTAGTAAATGTTTTTTTAGCTGAATCAGTAACTTGTGGCTGCGATGGCGACACAGATTGCACTTCTGGAATAGGTATATAAATTGCAGATTTTATTGGCTCTGGTGGCAATGTTGCCATTGGCACAACTGGAGCTGAGGGGTTAACTGGAGCCACTTTAACCTCTTCTATTTTTACAGAACCCTCTTGTTTTAGAAGATCTTCTAATTCATCCTCATCTGATTTTTCAACTTGTTCTTCTGGCTGAACAGCCTCTTCCAGCTCCTCATCAGTTTTATCACTTGTTTCCGAATCTAACTCAAGATCATCATCCTCAAGATCTGGCATTTCTTCAGCAGAATCATCATCGTCAAATTCAAACAAATCTTCATCCTCCTCAACTGGTTCTGCAGTATTTTCTGCTGGCACAGAAGCTGCCTCTATTGGCTCCACCTCTTTCTCCGCAGCATTATCCTCATCAAGATCAAAGTTAATATCAGCCTCTTCCGCCTCTACTTCTTGAGCTACAGGTTCTTCGGGCGCGGGCTGTTCAGCTTCTTGCTCTTCGTCAATTTCAAAACTTTCAGTGATTTCATGCTCAATCGCATTATCAGTTTTTATCGGCGCAGGATTTGCAGGAGAAGCTTCTTCAACAGCTTGCACCGGAGCATTTTTTTTGGCCGGAGCGACATAATCAAATTCATCGCCAATATCAGAAAAATCCTTATTATCAGCCTTTCTAGGCTCATCAAGCTTTTGGATTTTTTTTCTAATACTTTCTAAAATTGAAAGAGTATTTTTTTCTGCCATAAAATAGAATTAAATTTTGTCGAAATTATCTTCACAAATCAGTATCGGCGGGGATTTAAATCCCCGCCACTACTTTAATCTTTTAATAACTTAGCTTCTTTGAAATAGCGTAAAGAACCTGGATGAATCGGAACAGAATTGCCTTCTTTGATCATTTCTTCTTTTTTCAAAATCGCAAATACTGGATGCAAAGTTTTGAAATTATCAAAATTTTCAAACACTGCTTTTGTCATATTGAAAACTACCTCATTGCTTGTTTTTTCTGATGTTACAACCACGGCTTTAACACCGAAAGTATCAACATTACTTGAATTTCCTGGATACATTCCGCCAGGAATTATTGCTTTTACATAGAAAGAATTGCTCTTGATTAACTTTTCAACGGTTTCTTTATCAATGTTGAGAATTCTAATTTTGCATGTTTGAGCCGCCTCTTGCATCACTCCATTAGGGTTTCCGGACATATAAACCATTGCATCAATTTTGCCTTCGCACAAAGCTTTTGGCTGTTCTGATGGTTGCAAGTTAGTGATTTCAGAAAAGGTTTCTTTGGTCCAACCTTTAGCGCCCATCAAGACCTCAATGGTGGCATACATTCCTGAACCTTGTTGGCCAAAATTGATTCTTTTAGCAACTAAGCCATCAAGTTCTTTGATACCAGATTTTTCTGTAACGGCAATTGCGAATGTTTCAGTATAAAGCGAGAACACTGAGCGCAACTCTTTGAAAGGTTTTTGATCAGCAAAAAAACCGCTACCATTATATGCATGATATTGCCAATCAGATTGAACAATACCAAAATCTATCGCACCGCTTCTTATGGCGTTAAGATTAGAGACGGAGCCTCCCGTTGATTCTACAGAGCATCTAATGCCGTGTTCTTTTCTGCCGCGATTAAGCAAACGACAAATAGCACCGCCCGCTGGATAATATACTCCCGTAATTGCACCCGTACCAACTGAGACATATTTGGTTGTAGCGAATGAATCCGTGGTAAAAAGGGCAATTAAAGCCACTATAGCAATAAGAATCTTTTTCATTATTTTAAATGGATAAAAAATTATATATAAAATCTAGCTATATGATATTTTAGGTTTTTATTTCTTTTACAAGTCATTTGTTTGTTTTTTAAGCTTTTTTCAAAACTTGACATATTAATGATTAGTTTTCATAGTGTTGACACTTTTTGATATGTTAAATGACACACTGTCATTAGTGTTGAACATCTTGAGTAACAATATTTTCCAGCCCAACACTTAAAACAATATATTTATCATACTATTTTATGAAGCTTTGGCAACAAGTTCTTATTGGATTACTTCTAGGCGTTTTTGCTGGCCTAATTCTAGAAGAGAAGGCTGCGGTATTAAAAATTTTCGGCACAATATTCATCTCCATAGTAAAAATGGTTATCATGCCATTAATATTTTTTACGATTTTATCAGGCATTACCTCAATGCAGGGAGAAGGAAACCTTGCTAGGGTTGGTATAAAAGGGTTTTTAGGCTATATTATTACCTCAATTTTTGCTGTAATAATCGGCCTCACCTCAGGAATAATTTTTAAACCAGGAGTGGGAATCGATCTTAATGGAATGACGGAAGAAGCCGCTACTACAAAAACAGCCCCCGCAATCACATCATTTTCTGATTTTTTACTAGGATTAATCCCGACCAATCCAATCAATGCAATGGCCTCAGACAATTTATTGCAAATAATTATTTTTTCTATTTTTGCTGGGATCACCATTAATATGGTTGGTGAAAAAGCAAAAATATTAAGAGATTTTATTGGTGCCGCTTCGCAAGTCACATTTAAGATGATTGACCTTATTATTAAATTAGCGCCTCTTGGTGTGTTTGGATTCATATCTTGGGTCGTAGGAACACAAGGCCTTGAGATCCTCAAAGCTTTAGCAACTTTAGTTTTAGCGCTAGTTTCTGCTTGCGCTCTACAATATGTTATTTTTGGATTATTAATTTTGATTTTTGCGCGCATGTCGCCATTGCCTTTTTATCGCAAAATTCTATTCACGCAATCAATTGCCTTTGCAACCAGCAGCAGCAAAGCCACTCTCTCTACTGCAATAACACAATTGCAAGAAAAAATGGGGGTTTCCAAAGTTAATTCTAACTTTTTAATGCCACTTGGTGTTTGCGTCAACATGGATGGAACCGCTATTTACCTAGGCATCTGTGCTTTATTTTTTTCACAGGCCTATGGCATAGATTTAACAACCGGCAATTATTTGATGCTAGTGCTAACTTGCACCCTAGGATCAATTGGCGCTGCTGGCATTCCTAGTGGATCAATCATTTTTATGGGCATGGTTCTCAATTCAGTAGGGCTGCCGATTGAAGGCATTGGATTTATACTTGGCGTTGATCGTATTTTAGATATGGTGCGAACCACAATCAACATAACTGGTGATACCGCAATCACTTTAATTGTCGACAAAAGCGAAGGAATGTTAGATGAAAAAGTTTATAATTCGAAATCTTAAATTTGTTACAAAAAAAATTAATTGCACACTCAGTTTTGCTGTTTGTGTGGCTTTTTTTTGTTTTTTGCTGCAAGAAAAATCATCAGCAAAAACTGATTTTGTAACAACATACAAAACCGATCTAGAACAAGTAGAATCATATCTCAACAGCATCACAAACTTCGCTGCAAAATTTACTCAAAAATCCGCTAATGGCGCTGTTGAAGGAAAATTCTACCTATCTCGCCCCGGAAAAATGCGCGTAGAATATACTAATGAACCAAAAATTTTAATCGTAGTAAACGGCGCCGTTCTTTCTTATAAAGATATTGAGCTTGATGAAGTTTCTAACCTTAGTACCAATACTACCCCAGCATCATTTTTAACTCGTCCCAATATTTCTTTTTCGGCAAAAGATGTTGAGATTACTAATGTTGTAAAAAATAATGAAACAATCACAATATCCTTGATTAAAAAAAATCGTACTGAGGCGGGAGAATTTACTTTAATCTTCAAAACTCAACCTGCTCTAGGCTTTGCTAAAATGCAAGTTACAAACGATTTAGGCGATATTACTTCAATAAGTTTGCACGATATTACTTTTCCTGAAAATTTAAACGATAATTTATTTATCATTCGTAATAAAAATTTACCTTTTTAGTCGCTACAACCATCATCAAATGAAACGAAAATTTAATGGCATTAATTTCTTTCAACTCACCAAATAATAAAAAAAAGCGCATCATTAGCGATATAAACATCACGCCTTTTGTTGATGTTCTTTTGGTGTTACTAATAATTTTTATGGTAGCTGCACCCCTTATGACAAGCGGCATTAAGGTTGATTTGCCACAAGGAGCATCAAGCCCTATTGATGAAAAAATGCAGCCAATAATTGTATCAATCAAACCCGATGGTGTAATTTTTTTACAGGAAGAGTCCTTGAGACTTGGGCTTCTAGGGCCTCGATTGCTTGCCACTGCAGTTAACAATCTCAATACAAAAATTTATGTGCGGGCCGATCAAAACCTTGACTATGGCCGCGTCATGGAGGTTGTAAAAAGTATCAATCTCACCGGATTCAATCAAGTAATTCTAGTTACCGAGCTCGCAAAATGATTAAGAATATTTTATATTCGCTACTGATGCACTCAACTTTCGCTTTTTTGATCTATGCTAATTTTCACCATACAATAATTGAAAAAATTGATTTAAAAGATGGCCTTACCGTTGGCATTGTAAGTTTCCAAGATATCATTAAACCAACAAAACTTACAACAAAATCAGAAGTGGTAGCAGAAAAAATGGAGGAATTAATCACTAAAAAAATATATAAACCAAAAATAAAAAATAAAAAACCAATTGCGCGGCCGTTATTAGAAAATAAACCTCACTTTAAAAAAGCTGAACAAGAAAAAACTGAAGAAGTGGTTAAGAAAGTTGATGAAGAAAAACCTGAGGAAAAAATAAAAGAAGTAGTTAAGAAAATTGAAGAAGAGAAAATTGCTGAAGCTAAAGAGGAGGAGTCTGAAAAAACTACAGAAGAAACTGATGTCACAAATGTTGATGAAACAAATAGCGCAGAAGATTTAGAAAGTTTGCAGCTTTCAGCGCGCGAAAAATTCAATATTCAATCGCAATTGCGAGCTTGCTATAAGCGGTCTCTAGCTAATGTTCCAAAAAGTAATTATACTGCTGTAGTTATGGTTACTATTTTGCAGGATGGTACTATAGATTTTGATTCAGATAATATTATTGATGCCAAGCTTTATAATAGTCCAAAAGATGTAAATTATAAAAATCGGATGGATAGTATATTGCAAACGCTAGAGCTGTGCAGTCCGTTGCGAAATATGCCTTCTGATAAATATGAGGTTTGGCGAGAATTTACGATTGAATTTGGTGCGGAATAGTATGATGTGCATTAAATCCTAAAACCACAAACAATCCTTTACAAAAATCATAATTAGCGTTATAATGTGAGTAATATCATTAAAAATAATATTTGATAGATTTCTTTCTATAATACTAAAAAGAACCTAGACACCGTTAACTAAATTAGTTATCTTGATCTAATTTTAATTCTAAATTTAAAATTTTATGAAAAATCCATTACCTATTCACATCGAGCAAAATCAGACTGATCAAAATCTTTCTATTGACGCAAAAGAGTTATTGCGAATCTTGGATGAATTACAAGATTTTACTACTAAAATCAGAAAAAGATTAATGTCAGAATTAAAGCCAGAAACTAACACAACAAATAAAAGCTAATCTTGTTTTTTAATAGTACGCGCAATTAAAATTCCAGCAAATAAATTGCTGGCAAAAACAATCAACACGCTCACCATTATTGCTAGCATTGTGTTTAATCGATCTGGATTACGAAATGAAACCAGTATCATAAAAAACAAAAAACTACTATAGGAAATTGAAAGGCAGGATATTTTTTTTACATATGTGGTGCAAAAAAATAACCCTGCAACGCCTGCTATTACTACAAAAATTAGCAAAGCAGAAATAAATAAATAACCAGATTCCATATGAAAAAAATTGTAGTTTTTATTTTCTCTTTAGTTTTGTTTTTTGCGCATAACATTCAAGCAGAAATTGTAAATCTACAAAAAGATGAAAAAAAATTTGGCGAATGGAAGGTTTTTTGTGAAACAGATGCGATGATGAGTATTACTTATTGTAGAATTGGGATCAAATTCTTTGATAATGCTTCTGCAATAACAATTGAGCCCAATAATTTGTCCTTTAATCAGTTTTTTATTACTGTTCCTAAAATTCGCCTAGGAAATTTCTTGCAAATACGCGTTGATCAAAATGATCTCCTACTCTCCCCAATAGCAAAAGAAAAAGATTTTGGCTTGATTGAAATTAGTGACGAGCAAAAAATAGCTCTATTTTCACAAATGAAGAATGGAGATTTTTTATTTTTTCGTTTTAATATAAAAGATTCAGATAAAGAAATTACCGCAAAAATTAATCTGAACGATTTTAGAAATGCGCTTAGTTATTATAAAGAGCGAGTTTCAAAATAATTATTTAACCTCCAAGAAAACTCGATATGACAACACGCGTCGCAATTAATGGCTTAGGAAGAATTGGTAGATGCGTTTTACGCGCAATTTTTGAAGAAGCAAAATATTCTGATATTGAATTAGTCGCAGTCAACGCCAGCGCACCTGTAGAGACATTAAAACATTTGTTAAAATATGATTCTATCCATGGACGCTTTAGCAAAAATGTTGAGATTGGTGAAAAATCTCTTATTGTTAATGGCAAAAAAATCACACTAGTTTCTGAACGTGATCCAAAAAAATTACCATGGAAAGATTTAAAAATTGATATTGTTTTTGAATGCACTGGAGCCTTCACCGATTACAAAGACGCACATCAACATATTGAAGCGGGGGCAAAAAAAGTTATTATTTCTGCTCCAGCAAAAGGCGATAATGTCAAAACAATTGTTTATGGGGTCAATGATGGAGCGCTTTCCGCTGATGATATAGTTATTTCTGTTGGATCATGCACAACGAATTGTTTAGCACCAATTGCCAAAGCTTTAAATGATGCGATCGGCATAGAACAAGGCTTCATGACCACAATTCATGCCTATACCAATGATCAAAATGTTGTCGATAATCCACATAAAGATTTGCGCCGCGCTAGAGCCTGCGCGCTTTCAATGATTCCAACTTCTACTGGCGCAGCAAAAGCAATTGGCCTAGTATTGCCAGAACTAAAAGGCAAACTTGATGGCGGCGCAATACGCGTGCCAACTGCCAATGTTTCGATGGTTGATTTTACTTTTATTGCATCGAAACAAACTTCAATCGCAGAAGTCAATGATGCCGTTAAAAAAGCTGCTGCCGGCGCAATGAGAGAGGTTTTACAGATTGTTGACGAGCCTTTGGTTTCAATTGATTTTAATCATAGCCCTTATAGCTCTTGCTTTGATGTTGCTCAAACTAAAGTGATGGGAAACTTTGTTAAAGTGGCTTCTTGGTATGATAATGAATGGGGTTTTTCACTGCGGATGATTGATGTGGCGCGAATTGTAAAATAAGTTTTAGAATTTGCGGCGCCTCACTTAAATTATTAAGCTTTTGCCAAAAACACCTCGCGCAACGCAATTGATGCCGCTACTGATGCGTTTAGACTTTCAACCTCAGCGTTCATTTCAATTCTAACTAATAGATCACAATTCTTTTTTACTAATTCACGAATACCCTCACCTTCACTGCCAATCACTAGTGCAATATTTTTATATTCACGAATTTTATCAACATTTTCTGTTGCTTCACCAGCAAGGCCAATACACCAATAATCAAGATCCTTCAACTTAACCATCAGATTATTAAGATTAACCACCAAAAATAGATCAACATTTTCTATCATTCCGGAAGAAGATTTATTCATCACCGCCGCTTCTTTTGGAAAATTATGTTCGGGGAAAATTATTTTTTTCACACCAAAGGCGCAAGCACTGCGAATAATCGCACCAACATTGTGAGGGTCGCGCAATTGATCCATGATTAATAAAGGAGGCATCACTCCGCCAACATTAGCTATTTTTTCTAGCTCTTCCAAAAGATTATTTTGGCTTTTAAGTGGTGCAGGAGAGCAATTGAGGGCAAGACCTTGATGAATAATTTGATCTGATCCAATTATTGCTTCAATTGCATGCGCCTCAACTAATTTGAGACGATTTTTTAGAGATAATAGATTTTGCTGCTCAAGAAATTTTTCTAATTCAACAATCGAATTTTTTGTAACAAGAATTTGAAAAACCTCGCGACGCTTTTTTTGTAAAGCCAAAAACACTGGATGTTTGCCATAAAGCCAGAGACCGCGCTCTTTTATGGCGATCTCTGGCTTTTTTTGTGATCCAGGTTTATTCTGCTTTATTTGTTGAATTGACTTTAAGCTCTTCAGCCTTGTCTGCAGATTCTTGTTCGACTTCTGTTGTTTTTTCATCTTTATTTTCCTCTGATTTTACTTCATCTTGCTTTTTTTCTACTGCATTTTCTTCAGCTTTTTTAAACAAAATTTCAATTTTTATATTATCAAAAATATCTTTGTAAATTGCGCCAGTTTCTTCTTTTATCATTTGTTCTCTAAGGCTTTCTTTTACTTCTTCAAAAGATGCAGCTTTAGCTTCTTTGGTATCTTCAAGCTTAACTATGTACCATCCTGACTTAGTTTCAACTGGTTTAGAGATTTCACCTTTTTTAAGAGCAACTACAACTGCAGCAATTTCTTTAAGCATGTTATCTTCCAAAACATATCCGAGCTTTCCACCCTTGCTAGCAGTATCTTTATCAATAGAGTTCTTTTTTGCTAAATCAGCAAAATTTGCAACTTTTTTTGCTTTTTTAGAAGTTAAAGATTCGTAAATTTTTTCTGCTTCAGCTTTTGTTTTAACCAAAATATGAGCAACTGAAAATTCTTTTTTGCCAGCAATGTCAGAGTTTAGCTCAGCATATTTATCACGAATTTTTTCTTCGCTGACTTTTTCTTTAATTACAGAATTTAAATAAGCATTAGCGATAATTCTATTTTTAGAATTTTCGATTTGATATTTAATATCTTCTTTTTTAGTGATACCCTCTTTTTTAGCGCGAGATACCAACTCTCTTTCAAGATAAATCTCTTTTGCAAAAGTTTCTACAACTTCTGGTGGAAAGGTTTCAATTGAAGGAAGGTCAATATCGCTATCGCTGCCAGCAAATACTTCTTTGATTTTGCTATCAATTTGCGATTTATAGATTTTTTCATTGTTGATTTTTGCAACTACTGAATCACCAGTTGTTTGTCTAGCATTAAAATAAACTGAAGCTCCGTAAGAAATTGCTGCGATTGCGGCAAATGTAACAAATAACTTAGTTAATTTTCTTTTTTTTGCGTAATTATTGCGTCTCATAAATTATAAATTTGGTATTATATATTGCGGAAAAATTTTATAGGATTGACAAACTTGTTGAACTTTATCGACAGAAGCTTCTTGTCCGTAGCGAACGCCAAGCTTATTAGATAGAATCCCACCAGTAACTAAAACAGAAGCAATGCCAAAATCACTTGCCCCTTTAATATCGGTTTCCATTCCATCACCAATAGCAATGATTTGGTTTTTATCTGGCCTACCAAAAAAATCATGAGTCATTTTATATACTGATGAAAATGGTTTGCCGTAATAAAAAACTTTACCACCAATTTTTTGATATTCATCAGCTAAAACACCTGCACAAATCATTTCTGCGCCATTTTGTTTTACTACAATTAGGTCTGGATTAACACAAATTAAAGGCAAATCATATTTTTTAGCCTCTTGTATTTGTGGTAATTTTTCTTGCAAAATTGAGGTTTCGTTATCGAAGCCCGTAGCGATTGCAAAGCTTGCCTCGCTAAGATTGGAGACCTGCTGATAATCTAGACCATCGAGCAAATCGATATCTTTTTCTGGTCCAATATAAAAATATTTCTTTCCAAATTGAGAAAAATTATTTTCTTGATTCTTTTTAAAATCAATAAAAGCAGCTTCTCCAGAAGTTAAAATAAATTCATAAAGATCTTCTGTTATAGAAAATTTTTTTAATATTTCTGCAACCTTGTGAGATCTTCTTGGCGCATTAGAAAGAAAACAAATTTTCTTGCCTTCTTTTTTTAAAAATAAAAGCGCTTCAAGCACGCCATCATAGGCCTGAGTACCATCATGAATAACTCCCCATAAATCAAAAATGAAATATTGGTAATTGGCTGAAATTTCTTTTATCCCCTTATGAAACTGCATTATTATTGATCAAGCATTGAGGTTGTTATTTTAGCAACAGAATCAAAATAACTTTTTTTGTATTTCATTTTAACGGTATCGCCCAAACGAACTTTTTCATTATTTTTGCTATCATCAAGAACAACCCAGCAAGTTTTTGGATCAATTTTATTAGCTACAGTGCCTTGCGTGATGATTCTACGCTCAATCTCAATTTTGCCAGTAATAGCATTTTCTGATTCATATTGACCGCTAATTTCAAACTTATCTCCATGCTCAATACCTTCTGCAGAACCTAGGCTAATTTTAAAAATAGTCTTACCTTCTAAAACGCGTTTTTCAAGAATATATCCTTTATGCGCTAGACTATTTTTTATATCAACAATCATGTTGCTAACCGCATCTTCACCAGCTTTTCTTACTAGACTATCATCGCGATCAGCTCCCTTAAGTTGCTCACCACCAATCTGTAATCCACCAAGAGACAACCCGCCTTTTTGTTGAACATTTTCATTTCTACTTTTATTGCCTTTAAAATCTATATTGTCAATTAC
>SHWK01000003.1 GCA_009693885.1 Rickettsiales bacterium | reverse complement strand
TATTGTTGCTAAAAGTTTGCTTAAATTATGCGAAATTAGAATTAGAAAATTATTTGCGTGAGGCTCTTCTAGAATTTTTAGTAAGGCGTTGGAGGCGGCGCGGTTAAGCTCATCAGCGGCATCAATGATGATGAATTTATTGCGTGAAATTGCCGAAGTTTGGTTAGAAAAATCAGCGATTTTGCGGATTTGATCGACAACAATATCTCGTTTATTTTCTAGTTTTTCGATGAGGAATAAATCTGGGTGAATTGGTTTGTTGCTATTCAAAATCTCTAACGCAATTTCTTTTGCAAAATTAGATTTTCCAATACCTTTTTTGCCATGAAGCAATATCGCGTGATGCAATTTATTCTGCTTATAATTGCTGAGAATAGCTGATTTTATTGAATCAAAGCCAATCATTCGCCACCACCAAGTGAATGAACATAAATCGCCAAAGCTTTAATGGTTTCATTATCAAGGCGCCCAGTCCAATAAGGCATAACGCCAGCGCGGGCGTAGGTTATTGTATAATTAATATCAGATTTATCTTTGCCATAAAGTACGATGGCATCGGTTAAATTTGGTGCGCCAAACTTGCGATCGCCTTCGCCATTAGCGCCGTGACAAGCAATGCAATTTGCTTTAAAAATAGCATCACCATTTTTGTTGTAAGGGGCTTTGCCAGAGAGCGATAGCACATATTCGGTTACTGCTTCGATTTCATCTTTTTTTAAGATTTGATCGAGGCCAAAAGATGGCATTTGTGAGAGGCGAGTTTTATCGTGAGAAGAGCGGATTCCGTAGGTGATTGTTTGTTGAATATCTTCAATTTTGCCACCCCATAACCAATCATCATCATTAAGATTAGGAAAGCCCTTACTGCCAGCTGCACCAGTGCCATGGCAAGCGGCGCAGTTTTCTTTGAAAGCGGCGCGACCAGAATTAAGTGCGAATTCCATTAATTGTGGATCTTTTTTTATTTCAGCAAAACTGGATTTAGAGAATTTATTGAGATAAACATTTTTGATAGCAGCGATTTCTTGCTGACTTTCAGCGAGTTGTGATTGCTTACTCCAATTCAAAGCACCTTTGCTGTGACCGCCCGGAATTGGCCAAGTTGGATAGAAAAACCAATAACCGACCGCCCATATAATGCAAATAATCCAGACAATTAGCCACCATCGTGGAGCTGGAACATTATATTCTTGAATGCCGTCCCAATCGTGCCCAGTGGTTTTGGGAGTGTTTTCAGCCTTGTTTTGTTCGTTTTTTTGATCTTTCATCGATAAAGAATGAAAATATTTAAATATTAAATTTGATATGCTATAATAAACCTTCTTCTAAAGATTTAAAGATAAAAATAGATGAAAATTTCGTTAATTATTACTGTTCTTAATGCGGAAAGTTGTTTGCGTAAGGCTGTGGATTCTTTTTTGGCGCAGGAATACGTCGATAAAGAGTTAATAATTCTGGATGGCAAATCACGAGATGGTAGTCATAAAATTATTTCTGAATATCAGCAAAAATTTCCACATTTGATAAAATGGATCAATGAACCTGATTCAGGCATTTCGCAAGCGCGCAACATAGCGTTAAAACATGTTACTGGTGATTTGGTGGGATTTTTAGGCGCTGATGATTTTTTGCATAAGGATTTTTATTCGCAAATAGCTTATTATGTTGAGATAAATCCTGATTTTGATGTAATGTATTTTAACTCCTACACCGTTGGGAATAATTCTGCTTTTGATAATAGTGCACAAATTAAAATGACGCTACGCAACCTGATAAAGCTTTGTCCTATTGGATCGGGAGAATCTTTTTATTATCGTCGCGCTGTTTTTGATGTGATAAAATTTAACGAAAAAAATCGTTATTCGATGGATTATGAGTTAAATATGGCTTTGGTTTCTAGTGGTAAATATCGATTTTTCCCGGTGAATATTGTGGCGGTTTTTAATGGTAGTTATGGTGAAAGTATTTCGTTCTTTAACTCTCTTAAGCAAAGGCTTGAGACCGTTGCGGTGCAATTAAAATACGCTAATAATTTTAAAGAAAAATTTAACATTTTATATCGTAAGAAAAAATTGATTTTAAAAAATTTTGCAACATTTTATAAAATAAAAAAGATTTTGTGAGATTAAAAAAATAATGAGAAACTAACTAAATTTATAAATGAACATTATTCTTGCTAAGCCCCGCGGATTCTGTGCTGGTGTTACTCGCGCGATTGAGACTGTTGAAAGAGCTATAGCTAAATTTGGTCCGCCAGTTTATGTGCGCCATGAAATTGTGCATAATAAATATGTGGTTGAATCGTTGCGGCAGAAGGGCGCGGTTTTTGTTGATGAGGTTGATCAAATTCCTAAAGATGCGATTGTAATTTTTTCGGCGCATGGTGTTTCTGATAAGGTGGAGGAAGATGCTTTATCGCGCGGGCTTGATGTGATTGATGCTACTTGCCCTTTAGTAAGTAAGGTTCATCGTGAAGCAAAAAAATATGAAAATGAAGATTATGAGATTATTTTAATTGGACATAAGGGTCATCCTGAGGTTGAAGGCACAAGCGGTCGCGTTAAGAAAAAAGTTATTTTGGTTACTGATGAAAATGATGCGCGCACTGTTGAAATTAATCATCCAGAAAAAATCGCTTATGTTACGCAAACAACTTTGAGTGTTGACGATACTAAAAAAATCGTTGATATTTTAGAAAAAAGATTTCCACAAATGCAGGCAGGGCTTGCCACTAAAGATATTTGCTATGCAACGCAAAATCGTCAAGATGCGGTGCGCGAATTATCAAAAAGTGTTGATATTTTGTTGGTAATTGGAGCGCAGAACAGCTCTAACTCTAATCGTTTGCGTGATCTTGGTGAAGAATGCGGGCGCAAATCTTATTTAATTAATGGGGCGCAAGATATTGATTCTATATGGTTTGAAGGGGTGAATAATATTGGATTGAGTGCAGGGGCTTCGGCACCAGAGATTTTAGTGCAAGATGTGATCGCAAAGATTAAATTTTTAGCAAAAGAAGAGGTTGTGGTGAAGGATATGGATGGAATTGTTGAAAATGTCTTTTTTGCTTTGCCACGAAAAGTTAGAAAATGAGAAAATATTTTGCTGTTAAGGATCGTTGCTGCTTATTGCTGGCGTATAAAGACATCCCTTATTTATCATTGGCTTTTTTATTGATATTATCTGTTCTGACCCTATTTTTATTGAGTGGTTGTGGCGGTGGGGGAGGTGGTGGTAGCGGCGGCGGTGGCGGTGGATCATCCAGTGGGGGATCTGGTGGCGGTGGATCATCCAGTGGGGGATCTGGCGGCGGTGGTGTCCTATGGCTCAATACCGTAACTTCTACCGAAGCCGATAATTATCGTACCGCAGAATATAATGCGCAATGGGGCCTTGAGGCCATTCATGCTGCCGAAGGATATGCTCTATTGGCAAAAAATAACAAAACTGTCGCGGGAGATCTGGTAAAGATTGCGGTTATTGATACAGGAGCGCAGACTACCCATGTTGAGATTGCGGCAAATTTTGATGCTGCCGATAGTCACAATTATTCTTCTGACGCAGGAAATGGTGTTAATGATAGTGGTAGTCACGGCACTCATGTATCATCAACTGCTGCTGGTGTTAAGGATGGCGTTGGTATACATGGTGTTGCCTATGATGCTAATATAGTTGTCTCCAAGACTCTTCCTGGATCCACCAATGATCTTAAAAATGCAATTGTTAGCTCAGCAAGTATAGATGGGGTAAAGGTAATTAATGCCAGCGTTGGATATGATGATTATACTGCTTATAATGGCAGCAGTCTTGATGCCAATGCTGAAGATATAAATATTATTAATTCTCTTGGTTTTGCAAAAACTCATGATGTTTTGGTGGTTGTCGCCACAGGAAATGATGCTGATAATGCTCATAATGATGATGGTAGCACTAACCATTATATTGAAAATGGCGTAACATATACTATCACTCAGAATAACACTTATGACGCATTCCCAAAGCCAAGTAAACCAGCTTTATTCGCCAATAATCCAGGCCTAGAGGGCTATGTTATAGCGGTTGGTGCAGTTGATGCAAATTCCAATATTGCTGATTTTAGTAATAATTGCACGGTGGCAAAGGCCTATTGTTTAGTTGCTCCTGGAGTAGCTATTCACGCGGCTCTTCCAACCAATACATATGGTAATAAATCCGGCACTTCAATGGCCGCACCACATGTTGCTGGAGCCGTTGCAGTAATTCGTGGCGCTTGGACACATCTTACAGCGCCGCAAACTGCGCAAATTTTATTCTCAAGTGCAACGCATCTAGGAACTTCTCCTGTTGGGGTTCCTGATGATATTTATGGCTGGGGATTGCTCAATCTTTATGCTGCGGTGCAGGCGCAAGGATCCAATACTTTAAGTTATGGCAATAGCGTGGTTTTAAATGCGGGTTATGATGTAAGATCATCGGCGATTTATACTGATCCAATTTTTGGTGATGCTTTTACTCAAAATGTGGCTCCAGCACTAGCAAATGCTGTGTTTTTTGATGATTATGGCCGTGATTATAAAGCACTTCTTGATAGAAAAATTACTACAAGAAATAACTCTTCCATTGTCAGTAATCTTAATGGAATTTTGCTCAATAATTATAAAACTAATAATATACCAATTTCTTTTTCTGCAAATAAAGCCGAAGGAATCTCGACGCAAATTAGAATGCAGGTTAGATCTTATTCAAATGATTTGGCGGCAAGATTTAGTAACCTTGATAGATCATTAGAAGATAAAACTTTAAACGCTAATAACGGATTGTCTTTTGCGCAAAATGTTAATAGCAATAATCGCGTTGCCTTCTCTTTTAATGTTGATGAAATCACCAATTCTTACTCGGATAAATTTCAAAATATTGGATTTATTTCAATAAATTCGATTGCCGCAAATCCTTACCAGTCATTTGTCGGGGGCGCTTCACAAAATTTGCAAATCGCGCAAGATTCACAAAAAAATTTCAATCAATTATTTTTTGAACATAAATTATTTGATGAGAAATTGAAGATGAATTTTTCATATCAAACATCTTATCAAGGTTCTGCAATTAAGGTTGGAAAGGGTGCTCAGCAAAATCAAATTATGGATGTGAATGTTGCTTATAATCCCGATAAAAAAACTAATCTAATGTTTTCTTTTGGCAATTTAAACGAATTCAACAATAATTTTTTAAACTCGCAAGCCGTTGGTGCGTTTGAAACGGGGAGTGATGTTAAAACATCTTACACTAAAATTGTACTCAATCGTGAGTTGCTCACAAATCTTTCTTTGATGGCAAGTTATTCTGAGGGAATCACAAAAGCTGCGGGCAATAATGAGGGGATATTTCGTGATTATCAAAATATTAGAAGTCGCAGCATGTCATTTGGTTTAATGGCTGAAAAGGTGCTTGGGGGAAGGTTCGGTGTGCTTTATAGTGAGCCGCTTCGAGTCTACTCTGGCAAGGCAAAAATTGATATTCCAGTTGCGCGTGATGATGCTGGAAACATCACTCGTTATCGCGCCGATATATCGTTGCGACCAGAAGGAAAGCAGCAAAATTTTGAGATGGTTTATGGTCGCGATGTTGGTATAAATGCGCAACTAAATTTTAATTTTATGGTCAGCAAAGATGTGGCAAATATCAAGGGAAATAATGCAAGATTAGGAATGTTAATTTATCGGCTGAGATTTTAAAATATTATTCTTCAGCTAGATAAAAAGCGTCTTGACGCCTAAAATCATGTCCATAAAATTACTAATTCGAAAACTCACTACTAAGTTAAAACCACGCCACAGATGTTTGTCATTATAGCTATTGTTGTTGTATCCGTAGCGTTAGCGCTTGGCGCTGGTGGAGGTGGAGGATCTCCATCTTCTGCCCCCACTTCTGTTTCAAATGGCGGTGGCGATCAAGCTGCTCCAGCGGATTCTTCATGGTCAGTCACTGCGGTGCAAGCCAATATTTACCGCACTTCCGAATATAACGCGCAATGGGGCCTTGAGGCAATCCACGCCGCTGAGGCCTACGCATCTCTAGCTAAAAATACCAAAGTTGTTGCAGGTGAGGGTATAAAAATTGCCATTCTTGATACTGGCGCACAAGAAAATCACTTCGATATTGCAGGTAATCTTAGTGCAATTGATGATCATAATTATAGCAAAAATTCTGACGATGTTGCTGATACAGTTGGTGCTGGCACTTATGCTGCCTCGCTTGCCGCTGGTGTAAAAAATAATTTAGGGGTTCATGGTGTTGCCTATGATTCCAGTTTAGTAATAGCTGATATTTATAATGATGCTGGAACCGTGCGGGTAGCCAATACTGGTATTTCTGGGTCTGCCACGATTGATTCAGTTAAGGTTATAAATGCTGGTTGGAAATATGGCTCATACACTTCTTACAATGGCACGCCATCAGGCACTAATGCGGGTGATCGTGATGTTATTGCAGCGATTAAAATAGCCCAAAGTCACGATATTTTGTTAATCGCCGCCACAGGAAATGATGCGGATAATAATCTTGATGGCGGCGGTGATTCAGCTTATATAAGCAAGCCAAAACCAGCAAAACCAGCTTTACTAGCTAATAATAATGAGTTGTCAGGATATGTTTTGGCGGTTGGTGCGGTTGATCAAAATTTTGTGATCACTGATTCCTCCAATATTTGCGGCATTACTCATGAATATTGCTTAGTGGCTCCGGGCTCTGATATCAAGGGCGCTGCCTCAGATACAAATATAATTGGAGGAGCTGGCGATAGTGGTGCAAAATATACTACAATTTCTAGTACTTACGCTGCAGCGGCGCAAGTATCCGGTGCCGCAGCCGTTCTGCGTGCGGCTTGGCCAAGTTTAACCGCACCACAAGTTGCTAATATTTTACTAACAACCGCTACTGATCTAGGCGCTCCTGGTGATGATATAATATATGGTCACGGATTATTGAATCTATATGCAGCCGTTCAGGCGCAAGGCTCAAACAACTTTGCCTATGGCGCGTCTATATCGCAAACAAGTTATGATGTGCGATCAGCTTCGATTATTTCTGATCCAATTTTTGGTGATGCTTTTACGCATAATGTTGCGCCAGCTTTACAAAATGGAGTGTTTTTTGATGATTATGGTCGTGATTATAAAGCATTTCTAGGCAATAAAATCGCGATACGAGGCAGGTCTTCAGCAATTAACAGTTTGAGCAATAATATTCGTGCCAATAATTATAAAAATAATATTATTCCACTATCGTTTGGTGCAAAAAATTCAGTAAATTTTAGTCAATTTAAGTTTCAGATAAAATCATATACAGATATTGGAAAAAAATTTGCAAATATCGACAAGTCTATAGAAGACAAGGCTTTGAGCAATGGCAATGGATTTTCTTTTATGCAAAATATTTCACAAAAATCACAACTTGGTTTTGCATTTAATGTTGATGAAATAAAAAATTTATCCTTCGAAAAGCTAAATAATTTTGGTTTTATTTCAGTAAATGTATTTGCTGTCAATCCTTACCAATCCTTTATTGCGAGCCCCTATCAATCTTCTACATCAACAAAAAATTTCAATCAAATTTTTCTGCAACATAAATTATTTGGTGAAAAATTAAAATTTAGTTTCTCTCATCAAACATCTTATGAAAGCTCTTCAGTTGTGGCTCAATCCAATAAATTACAAAATCAAATTTCTGATTTTAATTTTAACTATACTCCTAGTGATCAAGCAAATTTTATGTTTTCTTTTGGCAGCTTAAATGAATTCAACAATAATTTATTAAACTCACGGGCCGTTGGTGCATTTGAATCGGGAGGCAATGCTAAAACTTCTTATTTTAAAATTGCCATTAGTCAAAAAGTATATAAAAATTTATCATTAGTAACAAATTTTTCTGAAGGCGTGACAAAAGTTAGTGGTAATAATCTTGGTATTTTTCGCGATTATCAAAATATAAAAAGTAGATCTGCGGCGATTGGCATGATTAGTGAAAACATATTTAATGGTCGGCTTGGGGCACTTTATAGTGAGCCGTTGCGTGTTTACTCTGGCAAGGTTGCAATCGATGTTCCAATTGCGCGAGATAATGCTGGTAATGTTACGCATTATAATGCAGATATTTCTCTAAAACCGCAAGGTAGAGAGCGTAATTTTGAAATTTTCTACGCTAAAAACTTAACTAATTTTTCACAAATTAGCCTTAATTTTTTAACAACGAAAGATGCAGGTAATATAAAAAGTGATTCTAAGGCTTATTTAAGTGCTATAAATTATAATGTAAGATTTTAACTAGAGCTAGTATCACTTGCCTTCATAAATTTTGAAGGTTGCGGAGATGGTTTATCGTGAGTTTGCTCTTGTACACTAATCCAGCGGCTACGTGCTCTTGCTCTGCGTGCATCGATTCTACCTCTAATGTTAGTGCTGCGCTCTTTTGAACCCTCCATGCGATCTCGCCATTTGTGAGATGGTTCTGCTACCATTTTTCCAGATGCAGCAGCTTTTTTCGCTAAAACCTTTGCCCGCACAGAAGCAACTACAATTGCGCGGTTGCGATCATGCAATCTTTTGTGATGCATGATAATATTATCGGTAAACCAGCGACGCCGGCGATTTAGAGTTTTTCTGCTTTGCGCTCTTGTCAAACGAGATCTTCGCGGCCCTTTGATTAGACTAAATAAAATATGCGATATTTCATGTTCCATTAAATGATGCGCAAGCGGAGAATTGACCAACCCAGAGAAGGTGATAGTTGGGGTGTTCAATCCGGTAAGGCTGGTGGCAAGACTGATTAAGCTAATCATTTCTAGAATTTGTAAAGATAACTGACCATAATACCAATCATAGAACCACTAAAGCGATCTTCCTTGAGTTTCATGCGACTAATATCGATAGCTACATTATTGGTAAATTTATATCCAGCCGTAAATTGTAATTGTGAATCATTGCTGTTGGAGCCTAAATAATTATTATCAATATGCCGTCTAACGCTTGCAACACTCGCAGACCAAGCGCTATATTTGCCAATTAATGCTATAGTCAGATATTGAGCATTTCTGCCAGCAAAACCAGTGAAATTATTAATTTTAACAAACTCAATTGTTGGAATTAAGGAAGTGTTGTAAGTAACTTTTTTTAAATATTCGAGATTAGTGGTGTAGCCAGTTTCGCGAGCATTTCTGCTGTTATTTTTAACGCCAAGACTGCGATATCCTACATTGTAAAATAAATTTTCAATGCCAAATAATTTTTGACCCTCCATTGTGACGGAGTAGGAAGATAGAGTAGAGGTGTTAGCTGCCAAGCCGTTATCTGACCTCTCGGTGCCGCGATTTTTAATGGCACTGCCACTTAAGCCAGTTGGATCGTTAAAGAAAGTGTTGAAGGTAATTTCGCTATCCTCAAGCAATGCCGAAACGCCACCACCAACCTTCTCGCGCAGCTCGTAGTCTTCAGTGAAATCGGTCACAAAAACGCCAATTCTTTTGGTTTTGCGATACATTGTGGCGAAAGACGGGTTAAATTTACCTGCAAAAAACTTCATATCCTCATTTTGATAGTAAGCTTTAAGTTCCTCAACAATTAGAGTAGTGTCGTCTTGATTAAAGCCACGATTATCTGACAAAATAGTGCGCGATCTTTCTGGAGTAGGGCCATTGCGATTTTGCATTGTTGGAAAAATTCTCCAGCCAGTTTTTATTGACCAATTTTTATCAAGATTAAGTGATAAATCGGGCTCAATATTAACATAAGTATTGGACCTAGGAGTATTTTGTTTGGTAGTTGCGAGCATGCGATCACTTTTAAGTTCAAACAATATTTGTCCAGAAGTATTTGGATAGCTTATCTCCGCTTTAGCATTTGTAATAAAGCATTCGTACAGCATTATTGCGAGTAGGCTGACGAATAATTGTTTCATTTTCAATTTAAATTGCGTGGTAAAATGACGGTTACAGATGTTCCAATGTTTAATTTGCTCTTAATTAGAACACTACCACGATGTAATTCAATGAAATATTTCGTTAAATAGAGTCCAATACCTGTTCCAGATACGGAAAGAGTGTTTTTGGCACGAAAAAACTTATTGCCAATGTTAGATAAATCCTCTTGAGGAATGCCGATGCCGTTGTCAGTTACTCGGATAGCGATTTTCTCATCATCTGATTTTGTGATGATGTTTACTGTAGTGTTATTTGGTGAATATTTGATGGAGTTAGAAATGATATTAGTAAAGCAATGATCAAGTAATTTTGCATCACCGTTAATTTCTAGTTTTTCTCCATCAAATTTAGTGGTAATTTTTATATTTTTATTAATACCAAGATTGGAGGTTTTTTCAATAACATCATTAATTAAGTGATTTATATCGAAATTTTGGCGATCAACTTTAATTTCAGCATCGGCAGTTTCAATTTTTGCTAGATTGAGCGTGCTAGAGATTAAGCCTCCCATGCGTTGGATTCCGTTTTTGATACGATCGAGATATTTGTCTAATGAATCATCAGATGGATTAATTAATTTTAGTTTGCGTGCAATTAGTTCTCTGGTGCTATCAATAATTTGCAGTGGAGTTTTGAACTCATGCGAAACTAAAGCCACAAACTCACTTTGTATTTTTCGTAAGGCTTTTTCTTTTTTTACCGCTTCTTTTAATTCGAGAGTTTTGGTTAATAAATTGTGGTTTGCAATCATTACTTTTTCAATAGAATAAGAGCGATCAATTGCGATGGCGAGTTGGTCTGTTACCAGTTCTATCAATTCAATTGCATCAATTGTCCAAGATCTTTTGTCTGATTGAAAAAGATAAATCCCGCCGTTTATTGCGCCATCAAAAGAAGTGATCGCAGCAATTTGTGAAGTAATAGAAAATTCATCAAAAAAGTTCTGAAAGCTTGAAAAACTTGGATCAGAGCGCACATCGTCAGCAATAAATATTGCACTATTTTTATCACGAATTTTAATTTTTTGATAAAAATTATTTTGAAAATTTATGTAGCGCGTTGCTTTTTGATGAGATTCTTTGCTGTCATCTAACATTGGTGGAAGTCTTGAGCTACAATGCTCTATAATAAAATTAGGGGCACCATTTTTATAATCATGAATGATGCATCGATCAACTTTTAAATGTTGAACAAGTGATTTGGCAACGCTTCGGGCAATTTCTTTGACAGACTTATCCGAGATAATTAAATAACTGATTTCGCGTAGTAATTTTTCACCATTTAGTGCTCTCTCAAGATTTTTTACTAATAGTTGGTTTTGCGATTTATTTTCTTCAACAATAATTGTTTCGCCGTCGATTTTTTCGAAAGTAAAGATTGCGTAGAATTTTTTATGAGAGGTATCAGATCTTTGAAATATTGGCCTGAAGTTGATTTTGAATTTTGCAACTTGCTGCTCATTTTCATGGTGGTGGTTTAATTTCATCGCCACTGAGCATTCATGTAAATCTTTAATTGTTTTGATTAGGCGAATATATTCTAGCTGATCTTCGGAAGAATAATTAATATCAATATTATCGAATAAAAAATCATAACTTTTGCCAATTAAATCTTCCCGCGAAGTATTAAAAGATTTGCTAAAAATTTCATTGGCATGAATTATTGCTAAATAATTTGGGTTGTCAGCCTTGAGTGCGGTGCATAAAAATGCGCCTTGTGGATTGTTGTTAACTAGGGCCTTAAGATCATCCATCGAATCGCTAACAAGGCTTTGATTTTCTTGGCTTGGCGAGGGCGCTTCTTTGGTCATGATTTATAGAGATTTTAGGCTAGTTATAATTTTTTCTTGCACCTCTTTTATGTGCTCAGAATTTATTATGAGTGGCGGAATTATTCTGATAACATTGTTTCCTGCGGGAATTGTCAACAAACCATTGGCAATAAATTTTTCTACCAGCTTTAAGTGTTCGATTTTGTCATTAATTTTGATGCCCAACATCAATCCAACGCCACGAATTTCGTCAATTATATCACTATGTTGTGCTTGAATTTTTTCAAGGACAGTTCTTAATTCTGCGGCATTTTTTCTGACATTAGCAAAAAAATCTTTCTCAAGCATTACATTAAGAACAGAGGCTGCAACAGCCATAGCTAAAGGGTTGCCGCCATAAGTTGTGCCATGAACCCCAACAGTCATGCCGCTTGCCGCTTCTCTGGTGGCAAGGCAGGCGCCTAGCGGAAATCCACCTGCGATTGCCTTAGCAATAGACATTATATCGGGTGTGACGCCATAATATTCATAGGCGTGCAAATATCCAGTCCGTCCCATGCCGCATTGCACCTCATCAAATGCCAATAATAGATCATTTTCATCAGCTAATTGGCGCAATTCTTGTAGGAATTTTTTATCAGAAACGCGAATGCCTTCCTCACCTTGAATTGGCTCAATCAAAATACCAGCAGTGTGCTTGGTTATTGCTTTTTTAACCGCTTCAATATTGCCAAATTCAACATTGTCAAATCCGTCTAAAGCGGGCTCAAAACCTTCAATGTATTTTTGTTTGCCAGCGGCAGAAATTGTTGCGATGGTGCGGCCGTGAAAGGCTCCGCTGAAAGTGATAATGCGATTTTTTTCTGGCGTGCCCTTAACATAAAAGTGCCGACGAATCATTTTAATGGCGCATTCGATGCTTTCAGCGCCAGAATTGCAGAAAAAAACATAGTCAGCAAAGCTGTGCCCAACTAGATTATCCGCATAAGAATTGAGTTCGCTGCTATTATATATATTTGAGACGTGCCACAGTTTTTTTGCCTGCTCGGTAATGGCTGCAACCATTTTTGGGTGGCAGTGTCCCAGACAGTTAACCGCTATTCCTGCACCTAAATCGAGGTATTTTTTTCCTTCTGAAAATAAATAAACTCCTTCACCATGAGAAAATGTGATGTTGAAGCGCTTGTGAACTGGTAGAAGTTTATTGCTTGTGGACATTTTTGTGTTTCAATAAGATTTTATAGGTAAAACAGTTTGCAGTATTGTAAGCAATAACTAAATTAAAAGAAAAAGTTTAATTTTTACAATTATGATTTTAGATTCAACGGAAAATAAGCAGAAGATTTTAGCTAATTTTCTTAAAATATGCGCTTTTGAAGGATGGAGTAATGCTACTCTTTCTAAGGCGTGTGAGCTTTCTTTAATTGAGCCAAAGTTTCAAAATCTTATTTTTGAAAAGGGCTGTCTCGATTTGATCGAGTTTTATATCGAGGAGCAAAATCGCAAATTATCGCAAATCATTGCTAAAACAGCTGATTTTAACGGTTTTAAAGTGCGAGAAAAAATCAAATTTGCGCTTTTTACTTTGTTTGAAAATGAGGCAAAACACCAGCTTGCCTTACAAAGATTGCGTAGTTTTTATTTTGATTTAAGAAATTTATCAGGCACAGAATATGGGCCTCGCCCTTTATTTATTGCATTTAAGCATGCGGGCAAAATATCAGATTTTATCTGGTTTGAAATTGGCGATAAATCAACTGATTTTAATTTTTATACTAAAAGACTAACTTTATCTAAAATAATCATTCAAACTTTCGCTGTTTTTATCAAAGATGAATCCAGTGATTTAAATAAAACAAAAAATTTTATTGATTTACAGATTGAAAAAGTGATGAAATTTGAAAAATTTAAATCAAAAGTAAAAAAATTCTCAGCTGGTTTAAAAGAAAAATCTTGTGAGTTTTTTTATGATGAAGAGGGTAATGTCAAGACGCCAAATCAGGTTTTGCATGACCTACCATTCATGCGCTTATTTAAGAAGAGATAAATTTTAATAACTATAAATTTTTTAAAACTATGTCGACAACTTTTAATATGTTCGATTTAATTTTTGTAGCCGCATCTTTTATTTTTATACTCGTAGCCTTTTTTCGAGGTTTTGTAAAAGAGCTTTTCGCGCTATTTAACTGGATTGTTACAATCTCCCTCTCATATTTGTTGGTGTCTTACGTGGAAAAGTTTGTCGAGACTTATTCACATAATAAACTTATAGTTCATGTTGCAAGTGGTTCGATGGTTTTTGTTGTAATCTTTATTATTATGGCCTTTGCCACAAGAGGGTTGGCACATGATTGGAAAGATAAAATGCCAGAAAATCTTGATCGTATTTTAGGTGTATTTTATGGAGCTTTTAAATCGCTATTAATCTTTGGATTATTTTATGCTGTTGTGATAAATTTTTATTCAATCTTGCTTGGCAATGCCCAAAGAGCAGAAGATGCTAAGCCAAAAAAGCATCATGAGCTATCAAAAAATAAAAAACATAAAGAGAGTGAAGAAAATCTCGATCAAGATCTTCCTGAATGGCTCAATCAAGCGAAATGTTTTTCAATTATAAAATTTGCTGGAGACATAGTTAATCCTCTGGTAAGTAAAGCGATTGATAATATGGAAACTAATTTATTGGATGAAATCAAGCCAATAAAAATAAATTCGGATGATGCGGTTGAGGATGTTATTGATGGTGAAAATGGTGTCGGTGATGATCCTGGCGGCAATGCAGGGGCTTTATCTGATAATGTTAAAACTAGCACTAATGCTTTATCTAAAAAATCTGAAAATAGCGTAAAAACTTTATTTAAGAAAAAGCCTAGTGAAAAATATGATGATACTGGATATTCTAAAAAGGAAATCGAAAAAATGAATCGTTTGATCGAAATTGTTAATTAATTTATAAATATATGTTCAGACTTACAGGAAAAACAGCTTTAGTAACTGGCGCAACTGGTGGAATCGGTGCTGCAATCGCTGAAAGCCTTGCCAAACAAGGTGCCAAACTTGTTTTATCAAGCACAAAAGAAGATCGCCTTAAAGAATTGGCGGCAAAAATTGGTGAAGATAAATGTAAAATTTTAGCCTGCAATTTATCTGATATCACGCAAGTTGAATCGTTGTTTGATAGTGCAGAAGAGCTTGCCGGTGGCGTTATTGATATTTTAGTTTGTAATGCAGGAATCACTAAAGATAATCTTGCCCTAAGAATGAAAAATGAAGATTGGGATCGGGTTTTGGATGTGAATTTGAAATCTACTTTTATATTGAATCGTGCGGCGATTAAAAAAATGATCCGTCGTAAAGCTGGCAGAATCATTAATATCGCGTCAGTTGTTGGCGTTACTGGCAATCCGGGGCAGGCCAATTATGTTGCCTCAAAAGCAGGAATGATCGGCATGAGCAAATCTTTTGCCGCAGAAGTTGCAACTCGTGGAATCACTATTAATTGTGTGGCTCCAGGATTCATTCAAACAGCGATGACTGATATTTTGAATGATACGCAAAAACAAGGAATTCTTAGCACAATCCCAATGCACAAAATGGGTGATGCTAAAGATATTGCTGCTTCTGTGGTATTTTTGGCGAGTGATGATGCGAGTTATATCACTGGTCAAACGCTACATGTTAATGGCGGGATGTTGATGATATAGATTATATAACACGCATTTATATAAATGATTTATATAAATGGAATCACTTGAAAATGACAAATACACATAAAGCAAAAGTAGTAATAATCGGTTCTGGACCAGCGGGATATGCTGCGGCGATTTATGCGGCGCGAGCAAATTTGCAGCCAATTTTAGTTAGTGGAATGCAGCCGGGAGGGCAGCTTACTATCACAACTGAGGTTGAAAATTACCCGGGTTTTGCTGATGCAATTCAAGGTCCTTGGCTTGTAGAACAAATGGCGAAGCAGGCTGAGCATGTTGGCACGCGATTAATAAATGATCACATTAAATCAGTCGATTTCTCTAAGCAGCCATTCACAATGATTGGTGAGTCTGATGATATTTATGAAGCTGATGCGGTGATTATTTCAACAGGCGCTCAAGCCAAGTGGCTCGGGCTTGAATCAGAAAAAAAGTTCCAAGGTTTCGGTGTTTCTGGTTGTGCAACTTGCGATGCATTTTTCTTCAAAAACAAAAATGTAATTGTGGTTGGGGGAGGCAATAGCGCGGTTGAAGAGGCTTTATATCTAACTAATCACGCTGCAAAAGTTTTTGTAGTACATCGTCGCGATTCATTTAAATCAGAAAAAATTCTACAAGCTCGTTTATTTAAAAATCCTAAAATTGAAGTGATTTGGAATCATGCATTAGATGAGGTTCTGGGCTCCGAAAACCCAAAATCAGTTACAGCGGCGCGTTTGAAAAATACGATTGATGGCTCAATCAAAGAAATAAAAATTGATGGAATTTTCATCGCGATTGGTCACAAACCAAACTCTGATTTATTTAAAACAACGGCCCTAGAAATTGATTCTGATGGATATCTTATTACTAAAAAAGGCTCAACAACAACTAATATTGCTGGGGTTTTTGCGGCAGGCGATATCCAAGATAAAATTTATCGTCAAGCGGTTACAGCAGCTGGCACTGGTTGTATGGCGGCCTTAGAAGTAGAAAAATTTTTAGCGCATTAATTAAAATAAAAATGGCAAATTTAAAATTTTCAATTGATAGAAGTGGTGTAGCAAATTTAGTTTTTGATTTGCTGAATGAAAAAGTAAACAAGCTTTCTGAGTCGGTTTTACTAGAGCTTGAGAAGGCTCTAAATGTAATCGAAGGCAACAAGGCAATTCGTATTTTACTAATCACTTCTGATAAAAAAGATATTTTTATTGCAGGTGCTGATATCAACGAAATCAAGGGCATTACTGATCAAAAAGATGCTTATGCTAAAGTTTCTCGTGGTCAAAATGTTATTGGCAGAATCGCTGAATTAAAAATTCCAACTATCGCCGTAATAAATGGGGCATGTCTTGGTGGCGGGTTAGAATTAGCGCTTGCTTGCAAATATCGCGTTGCAGTTTTGAATGAAAAAACAATGTTGGGTTTGCCAGAAGTTAATCTTGGAATCATTCCTGGATTTGGCGGAACGCAGCGCCTGCCAAGGTTAGTTGGCTTACAAGAATCGCTAAAAATAATTCTCACCGGCAAACCAATTGATGCCAAAAAAGCTTTTAAGATTGGTCTTGTTGACGATATAATTCGTGAAGAATTTCTGGAAGAAAAACTCAGTCATTTTGTTACTGAAATTATCAAAAGTGGTGAGGAAAATCACTATTTAAAATTGCGCCGTGATGCCACAAGTAAACGCTTCATCATTGAATCAGTTTTGTTAACACAATATTTAGTTTTTTATCTAGTAAAAAAAGATTTGTGGAAAAAAACTAAAGGTCAATATCCAGCGCCTTTTTATGCGCTTGAGGTTATTAAAAGAACCTATGGGCTCACATATAGCAAGCGTGGATATGTTGTTGAGTTGGAGGCATTTTGTGAATTAGCGGTTGGTGCAATATCAAAAAATTTGATTGAAATTTTCTTTATCAGCGAAGAATTAAAAAAGGATGATGGTGTATCGGTTGTGGCTGCGGTGCCAGATATTCGTAATGCTGCGTTGCTTGGCGCAGGTGTGATGGGAGGCGGAATCGCTTGGTTATTTGCCAATAGCAATATCAATATCCGTATTAAAGATATTACGCAAAATGCTATTACTCTAGGCTATAATCAAGTTATTAAAATTTTTAATCAGCTTAAAAAAATTAGAAAAATTACACCTGAACAAGCTAATATGAAGATGGCCAAGATCACATCGGGCCTTGATTTTATTGGCTTTGACAATGTTGATTTTGTGGTTGAGGCGGTAGTAGAAAATATGGTGGTGAAAAAAAACCTGCTCGCTGAAGTTGAAACTAAAGTAAAAAATAACACAATTATCGTTAGCAACACATCATCCTTATCAATTGATGAAATGGCGCAAGCCCTACAAAATCCTGAGCGCTTTGCTGGTATGCATTTTTTCAATCCAGTAAATCGCATGCCATTAGTTGAAGTAATTCGTGGCGAAAAAACTTCCGATGCGACAATTGCCTCGGTAGTAAAATTAACTAAAAAACTCGGTAAAACTCCAGTTGTGGTTAAAGATGTGGCGGGATTTTTGGTCAACAGAATTTTGCTGCCATATATGAATGAAGCTTCATATCTATTGCAAGAAGGCGCAGATATTGTGCGCGTTGACGCATTAATCGAAAAATTTGGTATGCCAATGGGCCCCTTTATTTTAGCTGATGTAGTTGGGATTGATGTTGGTTGTAAAGTAGCCCACTCCTTGCAAGAAGCTTACGGAGAGCGTATGCGTGTTGCAGATATTCTTGATAATATTTATAAAAATCATAAAGAATTACTAGGAAAAAAATCACAAAAAGGTTTTTATCTGCATTTTTCAGGAGAGAATAATAAATCTCTAAATCCATCTATAGCAAAGATTGTTAGCGATTTGTGCCAAGAGAAAAAAATCACTGCTTTTTATGTTTCTGATGAAGAAATTATTGATCGCTGTATTTTGACAATGGTCAATGAGGCAGCAAAATGTTTAGAAGAAAATGTTGTAAAAAATGCCCGTTATTTAGATATGGCAATGATTATGGGAACTGGCTTTCCAGCCTTTAGAGGTGGGGTTTTACGCTACGCTGATTCTATAGGAATTGATAAAGTTGTCGCTCGCTTAACTGAGTTTGAAAAGAAAAATGGCAATAGATTTGAGATCAGCAAATTGCTAGTAAAAATGGCGCGAAGTGGCGAGAAATTTTATTCTTAAATCGCACTCAAGAAATTATCTTGTATCACCGCAAATTCGCGAGCGCTGAATAGTTGATAATGCCACCATTCTTTGCTGTAAAAATCCCAACCAGCTTCCTTCATAATATCAAATAATAATCGCCGATTTTTTTTTGCTGTCTCAGAAATCCTCTCACAATTATGAAAAGCCAAATCAGAAAATTCATCAAAATCAGAGCCCATTTCTAATTCATTATCCTTCGAATCAATCAAAGTTAAATCAACCGCAGCGCCACGACAATGTGGAGTTGATCCAGTTTTAGGATTGGAAATAAATCCACCATTTTCACTATCATCAGGAAATTTATCAAACATAAATTGCTGCACTTTTATCGGTCGAAATCCATCAAAAATTTTGAAGCGCAGATTTTTTTCAGCAGCAATTTTAATGGCTCGCAGCAATGCTTCGGCAGCTGTCGGATGAAGATAACAAGCCGGAGTAGAATATAATTTTATGTCACAAACATTGTTAGTTGAGGCATAGCGCAGATCGAGTTTTATATTAAATTCTGCTTCGGTAATTTTTACTAAGTTATTCATTAAAATGGTTTTAAAATTACTAATGATACAATCATAATTAGCAGCAAAATAGGCAGCTCATTGATAATACGATAAAATTTATGGCTATGATGATTTTGTCCCAGAGCAAAATTTTTGCGGCAATGGCTAAGAAAATATTGATAAGCAATCAGCAAAAGAACCAGAGTAATTTTGATATGCAACCATGTAAATTCAAAGCCAGTTTCGCTCGCCAAATATAAGCCACAAGATAGAGATACTATCATTGAGGGGGTCATAATATAGCGCAAAAGTTTTAATTCCATGGTTTGAAAAATCTTATCAGCTTCTGACCCAATCGCAACTTGTGCGTGATAAACAAAAATACGAGGCAAATATAAAAGCCCCGCGAACCATGAGATTAATGCAACGATGTGTATAATCTTAATAATTTCGTATAATTCAAATGCCTCTTCCATAATATGTTGAAATCGTTGATTGTTTTGTTTATAATACTGCAAACCTCTTTGATTCAAATATTGAATCAAATGTTTTTAAAGATTAAATTAAAAATATGAAACTTTTAGCTTGCAATAGCAATATTACTCTTTCAAAAGAAATCGCTGAATATCTTAAAATAGATCTTGTTGATGCTGAAATCAAAAGATTTTCCGATCACGAAGTATTTGTCGAGATTCGTGAGAATGTGCGCGGTGAGGATATTTTTGTGATACAATCAACCTCCAAGCCAGCCAATGATAATATCATGGAGCTCCTTATCGCAATTGATGCTCTGCGCCGCGCCTCAGCTCGCAGAATCACTGCCGTCATTCCTTATTATGGTTATGCAAGACAAGATCGCAAAGCCGCTCCACGCACGCCAATCTCAGCAAAGTTGGTGGCAAATTTAATAACCTCATCTGGCGCTGATCGAGTTCTCACACTAGATTTGCACGCTTCACAAATTCAAGGATTTTTTGATATTCCAGTTGATAATCTTTACGCCTCACCAGTTTTTGCAGCAGATATAAAAAATAATTTTAGCAGCGATAATTTAGTTATAGTTTCACCAGATGTTGGTGGACTTGTGCGCGCACGCGATATCGCTAAAAGAGTTGGAGTCGATCTCGCAATTGTTGATAAGCGCCGCCCTCGCGCTGGAGTAAGCGAAGTGATGAATATTATTGGAGATATTAGCGGCAAAAATTGTATCATCATTGATGATATTGTTGATTCTGGTGGCACATTATGCAATGCGGCTGATGCCTTGATAGAGAAGGGCGCAAAGTCAGTTTCTGCCTATATTACTCACGGCGTTTTATCTTCAAATGCTAATGAAAAAATCGCCAAATCCAAACTAAAAAATCTGGTCATTACAAATTCGATTGAGGCAGGCAAAGAAACCCTAGAAGTTAAAAATATTCGTATTATAAATATTGCCGATCTTTTAGGAGAAGCAATTCGCAATATTTCTGAAGAAAAATCTCTTTCAATTCTTTTTTAATTGAGACTCATGGATAAGTTCAAAATTCCATTTTTTGCATTTTTGATTGCTATTTTCATCGTTGTTGGGGCGACGCTTTTTGCGGATTTATTCTATCGTCCAAAACCAATGATCAAAAGAGGTTTTGAGATTCAAATTTCTACCGATGGAAAAGTAGCAAAAAAAGAAGAAAAACCCGTTGATTTGGCAACTCTAATCAAAAATGCTAACTTTGATAATGGTACAAAAATTTTTAAAAAATGCGCCACTTGTCACAATGCAAATAGTGGTGGCGGCAATAAAGTTGGTCCAAATCTATTTGCTATTATTGGCAAAAAAAGAGCCGCAACAGCAAGTTTTAAATATTCTGACGCCATGCTAAAAAAAGGCGGATCATGGTCGCGCGATGATTTAAATTTATTTTTAACTAAGCCAAAAGATTTTATTCCTGGCACAAAAATGGGCTTCCCTGGCTTAAAAAAACCACAAGATCGCGCTGATGTGATCTTGTATTTGGAGAAACACTAAATGGAACAAACTTTTGGAATAATAATCGCTGCTATTTTTGGAGCCATTTTCGGTTCTTACGCTACATTATTTGCGCATCGCTTGCCTATCGGAGAATCTTGCTTCGGCAGATATTTTGGCAATAAATCGCAATGTCCAAAATGTAACTCAACAATTCGCACAAGAGAATTAATCCCTTTGATTAACTGGCTCTTTACTCTTGGAAAATGCAGAAATTGTCAAGCAAAAATCCCGCGCGCCCACTTGTTCATTGAGCTAACAACCACTGTGCTTTTTATTTTATCTTACTTAAAATTTGGTTTTACAGAGCAATTTATTCTTGCCACTCTAATCGCGGTGCCATGTATCATCTTGATTGTCACTGATTTTAAGCATAAAGTTTTTCCATATCAGTTGCTAAATTTTTTAGTCACAATTGGTTTGGCGAGCAGGGTTTTAGTAGATCACTCAATAATTGAAACTGTTTATTCAGCTTCGGTTGGTATAATCTGCGCTACGATTTTTTATCAAATTTTTTACAAAAGAAATCCGCGCTTATTCGCTACTCAAGAACAATCATTCGATTATACAAAATTCATCTTAATTGCTGCGGTTTGTTTAAATATTCCAGATTTTCTTTTGTATTTCTCATTGGTGATGATAATATTCACCACGATGCTTTTATTTGATGTTCCAGACAATAAAATTAGATTTAGTTTCGGTTACTCTATCATTATTCCTTTTTTATGGCTATTTTTAGCTTAATTTTTTAATTTTTAAATATGACATTCACCGATTATAAAGTAAAAGATATCGCTTTGGCCGCTTGGGGTCGCAAAGAAATCACTCTCGCTGAAAATGAAATGCCAGGCTTAATGTCTTTGCGTCAAGAATTCGGTGCATCAAAGCCACTTAAGGGCGCAAGAATTGTTGGATGTTTGCATATGACAATTGAAACTGCAGTTTTAATTGAAACCTTAATTCACCTAGGCGCATCAATTCGATGGAGCTCTTGTAATATTTTTTCAACATCAGATCAAGCAGCTGCTGCTATAGCTGCGGCTGGTATTCCAGTTTTTGCATGGAAAGGTGAAACCGAAGAAGAATATGAATGGTGTATCAAACAAACAATCGTTGGCGATCCATCATGGATACCAAACATGATCTTAGATGATGGCGGCGATTTAACTAAAATTATTCACCAAGAATATCCTGAAATTTTACAAGAAATCAAAGGCGTGTCAGAAGAAACCACAACCGGCGTGGCAAGGCTTTACCAAATGGAAAGAGAAGGCAAATTAAAAGTGCCAGCAATCAATGTAAACGATGCGGTTACAAAATCAAAATTCGATAACCTTTATGGATGCAAAGAAAGCGTGATCGATGGCGTTAAACGCGCAACCGATGTTATGATCGCGGGAAAAATGGTTCTTATTGCTGGCTTCGGAAATGTCGGCAAAGGATGTGCTGAGGCCTTCAAAACACAAGGTGCTCGCGTTGTTGTTGCTGAGGTTGATCCAATATGTGCTTTGCAGGCAGCAATGGGCGGTTATCAAGTTTTGCCAATTGAAGACGTGGTTGGTCAGACCGATATTTTTATCACCACAACGGGCAATGTCGATGTGATCACGCTTGAGCATATGCGCGCCATGAAAGACTGCGCCATCGTTGGCAATATTGGTCATTTCGATAACGAAATCCAAGTTGAAGCTTTGCGCAACCTTAAATGGATGAATATCAAGCCGCAAGTCGATCAAATTTCTTTCCCAGATGGAAAAAGAATCATTTTGCTTGCAGAGGGTCGTTTGTTAAATTTGGGATGCGCTACAGGGCACAGCGCTTTCGTAATGTCAGCCAGTTTCACCAATCAAGTTATGGCGCAAATTGAATTATGGGAAAATCACACAAAATATCAAAATAAAGTTTATATTTTGCCCAAAGAACTTGATGAAAAAGTCGCCAGATTGCACCTTGCAAAACTAGGAGTAAAACTTACTAAGCTTACAGAGAAGCAAGCTAAATATATTAATGTAAAAGCTGAAGGTCCGTTTAAGGATGATGCTTATAGATACTAAATTATGGAAAAATTTCAAATTACCAAAGAGGGCCACGAAAGACTGAGGCTAGAATTACATCATTTAAAACATGAAGAAAGGCCAAAAATTATTCAAGCAATCGCCACAGCGCGAGAACTTGGCGATTTAAAAGAAAATGCCGAATATCACTCTGCAAAAGATAAACAGGGCTTTATTGAGGCTCAAATCAATGATTTTGAGGATAAAATGGCACGTGCCGAGGTTATCGATGTTTCTAAACAAAGTGGCAACAAGGTCAAATTTGGGGCTACAGTTAATTTAGAAGATTTAGATAGTGGCAAAAAATTCACATATAAAATTGTTAGTGAATTTGAAGCGAATATCGATAGAGGTTTGATTTCAAGTACTTCGCCAGTAGCTCGCGCACTATTAAATAAAGAAATTGGCGATGAAGTTGAAATAAAAATTCCAAATGGCATTGCTAACTATGAAATAATCATGATAAAATTTACTTGATTATTTATTAATAATAAATGTCAATGCTTTTAGCTATTTAGTTGGGCTACTTACAAAAAGTGATTTAAATTTTAACAATTTTTAGAAAATAAGATAATATGAAACAGACTCTTTTTTGCAGAAAAAACAAAAAAAAATCAGCCTTTTCACTAATTGAGTTGTCGATCGTATTGATCATCATCGGCCTGTTGATTGCTGGTGTTACTGGTGGGGCCAGCTTGATCAAAAGCTCTGAGTTGCGCGCTATCATGAGCGAAGCTCGATCATTTGCAACGGCGGTTAATGGTTTTTATAACCAATTTAACTATCTTCCGGGTGATTATAATACGGCAATCGGTGGTTCTAGTGCTGGTAATGGTGATGGTACTATTCAATATTATAGCTCTACAGCAACGGCTCCTACTAACGAGGGAAGGGCGGCTTGGTTTCAAATGAAGGGTGCTGGCACTCTTGATTCAAGTATCATTTCAGCTACAATTGCTCCAACTGTTGTTGCAGCGGTTCCTGCAGTTACAACTTTTGGCACCAATGTTCCTAGTTCAAAAATTAAAAATTCTGGATGGGATTTTGACTATAACACAACAACATTGCAAAATGTAGTCGTGTTGACAGGTCCCATAGCTGTTGGTAGTGCAACTGACACCCTTGTAAATGGCGCTTTTATTAAATCTACAGCAGCAATTGCGCCAACCGACGCATTATCAATCGATGCAAAAATTGATGATGGCGTTGCCAATGCTGGCAAAGTCAGAGGTGTTCTTGTTACATGCTTTAACATTGGAGCATACATTACGTCAACAACAGCAAAAGTTTGCGCGCTTTCTTATCAAATTGATATTAACTCATAATCTATGCGTCTAGCCAATCTTTTTCAGAATGGCTAGATGTCAAAATCTGTATCAATGAAAAATGATCCAGCTCTTTCTTCGATAATCAATTTTTTATTACCTCTCATTTTTCTTTACGGCTGCTTTTTTTTCGTTGGTTTTTTTGATGCAGGATTTTTTGCTTTTATATATT
>SHWK01000002.1 GCA_009693885.1 Rickettsiales bacterium | reverse complement strand
CGCCTTGACTCATCATCAATTCCATCATAAATAATAGCATTTTCATCCCTTACAAATTGAGAGGGAAAAGACCCTGTTTCTAATAATTTTTTTACAACTTGGTTATTGATATTCTTACTAAATAGAATAGCATAAAGTGCGTTGCGATCCTTCTCATCTCGCCATTCCAGAGGATGATTTTCATCTATCGGTTGATCACGATAAAGATTTATAATATTTCCTACAGCACCAACCTCACCTCTCGTTACCACTTTAAACCAAATCATTTTTTGAACATCGGCGCCAAGTTTTTTCCATGATTTTTGCATTACATCATGATTTGGTAATTTATCGCGCAAAAGATTTTGCATTATTGCAAAATGTGGCAAGGCTTTATCACCATCCTCAATCCAAGTGAGCGGATGATTTTCATCAACAGTATCATTTTGACAGGCTATTAAAATATTATGCATACGATTTACTCTTGCGTTGCAAGCATCTTCATCCTCCGGCACATCACCAACTCGCTTCAGCGATTGAAACCACAATATTTTTTGTGACCCTGGATCAATTTGGCGCCACAAGCGCTTTATCTGAGCGATGCCTTGCAATTGTTGAGCCTTGGCATCGGCCAAAATAGTAAAAGCTAAAATTGCATTTGGATGATCACTACCTTCAAACATCACTCCATTAGGATTGGGCCTTGATTCTGATTGCGCATATTCTCTATCCAACCCCACTTCATATAAGGATAGAATATTATTTAAAAGCGCGGCATCTTTAGAATATAAAGCATAATCTAATATTTGCGGATATTTTTGCCTATCGGTATTTTGCAAAACATAATTATCTTTATTTGGCCATGTTAGCGGGTGATCGCGGTTGATAGCTTCTCCAGCGTATAATATATCTAAAATATTTGCCGCTTTTTTCATGCCTTTCTTTTCGGCAGATAAATAAAGCCAAATCATTTTGCGTGATTCTTCGTTAAAAACAGTGTGCCATAAATGATTTGCTAATGCTATGTGAAATTCTTCAGGATTAGCCGAAAAAATTATATCAACCAACATTAATCTGTTTTCTTGCGTAGCTCTTGCCAATACATCTAGAAAAGTTTGACGATCAATATCTGCGGCTGGCCTAGATTTATCATAGGCAAAAAAGCCTTCTATAAATTTTTTTTCTTGATTATCGACAGCCTGGGATAACAAAAACCGCCTTTCAAAATCTGACAACGCTTCCCAACTTGATTGATTAAATTCTAATTTTGGAAGATAGAGTGACTTTCGTAATAATGCTTTTGACATTTTTTTAATAATTAAGAGATTAACATTTTTAAAAACTTCTAATGATAAATTTCTTTAACTCAAGTGTTTTATGCAATTCCTTGGCCCTAAAATACTTAATAAAGAATTGGTTTATTGTAAAAAAGAATTAAAAACTCATAATCATTTCTATAATTATTTTTAACTAAAAACACACACCAAAATATGACCAAGAAAAAAACTGCTTATTCCTGCCAATCCTGCGGCGCCGTGCATTTTAAATGGTCGGGTAAATGTTCTGAATGTGGCGAATGGAATAGTTTAATAGAAGAATTTGAAGAAGGTGGCGCCACGCATTTTACAAGGATCGTGCCGCAAGGAAAATCTGGCGATAAATCTGGAGGACATAAACTGGAATTAATCGCACTTGATGGCGAAGCAAAAGATTTTCCGCGCATAAAAACTGGCATCGGAGAACTTGATCGTGTGCTGGGGGGCGGCTTGGTTCAAGGCTCTGTAGTATTAATTGGTGGCGATCCCGGAATTGGTAAATCAACATTATTATTGCAAACTGCCCATGCTTTAGCGCAAAAAAATAATCGCATGATTTATATTTCTGGCGAAGAATCGGTTGAGCAAGTAAGACTTCGGGCCAAGCGTTTAGGCACTACACAATGCACAATAGAATTAGCTGCTACGACAAATGTTGCTGATATTATTGGTTCGATCGAAAATAAAAATAATATTCCAACTGTTATCATTATTGATTCTATTCAAACAATGTTTTTGGAAGATTTATCTTCTGCCCCTGGAACAGTATCCCAAGTGCGCGCCGCTGCTGGTGAATTAACTATTTTTGCCAAAAAAAATAACATCACTTTGTTAATTGTTAGCCATGTTACAAAAGATGGCCAAATCGCTGGCCCCAAGGTCTTAGAGCATATGGTGGATACTGTTTTATATTTTGAAGGGGAGAAAGATTCGCATTTTAGAATATTGCGCGCAATCAAGAACCGCTTTGGTCCAGCTGGTGAAATTGGTGTATTTGAAATGGATGATGTTGGGCTTTCTGAAGTAAATAATCCCAGCGAATTGTTTCTTGCTTCTTATGATCGCGATACTAGCGGCACCGCTGTTTTTGCTGGCGTAGAAGGCACTCGTCCAATTTTGGTTGAGGTGCAAGCTTTGATTTCGCCATCTTATATGCCAACGCCGCGCCGCGCTGTTGTTGGCTGGGATATTAATCGCCTTGCAATGATTATTGCAGTTTTAAGCAGTCGCTTTGGGCTTAATTTATTCGATAAAGAAGTTTATCTAAATATTGTTGGTGGAATCGAAATTAACGAAACCGCGGCAGATCTTGCAATTGCCTGCGCTCTAATCTCTGCAGCTCGCGATATCGCAATTCCGTCATCAACAATTGCCATTGGTGAAATTGGTTTGACGGGAGAAATTCGCATGATTAATAACCTTGAAGGTCGTTTGAAAGAAGCAATGCGCCTCGGTTTCAAAAACTGTATCATTCCAAAAGCGAATGAGAAAAATAAAAATTTTGCGGCATTAAAAAAATCATTGCCTGAGTTAAATTTTAAAATGGTTTCGCATATTCGTGATTTGGCGCAATTTTTGAAAAAATAAGGCAATTTTTTTCACGTATCTAGACATTTTTAGCTAATAAATAGTGGCGCCCAAGCCATAAATTAACAAATCTTGAAAACTTCTTGACAGAATTGATAATGATTATCATAATCACCCGCATAATACATAAGTAGTGATAATGATAATCATTATTAATAATGGGTAAAACATATATAATGAGTAGAATCAGTTTTCCAAATACATTTTCTAATATCTCGACTACAAATCAATCGCGCCTTGAGTATCATTTTGAAATAATCGAATGGTTGAAAGAAAAAACCCATTCAGAAAATTTTATCGCTTTTTCTTTGGTGATAATGCTGCACTTAACTGCAATATTTGGATTTTTTTACAGCTTTAACAATAATTCTTCTGCCCAGCCAATTATTTCTTTTACTGTTACGATGATGGATGCTTCAGCTACCTCATCAAATGTAGTATCAACCGCCGCCTCTACCGCTAGCAAATCTGATGTCAAATTATCAACCAAAATTGAAGAAAATAAAAATTTAACTAAGGCCGCTGCCCCAGATTCTGCTGAGAGTGCGATTGAAGGAAAAAAATCTAAAGCTGCGCAAAGCTATAATTCTGCTGCGCAAACTGCAGTTATAGCACCGACTACTCCAGCTTTATTTGATGCCGCCTATCTTAATAATCCAACACCAATCTATCCTTCTCTATCGCGACGCCTTGAAGAACAAGGCACCGTTACACTTAATGTTTTTGTTGATAATAATGGTCAAGCACAAAATGTGGTGGTAAAAAAAAGCTCTGGATTTGACAGGCTTGATTCTGCGGCGCTTGAAACGGTTAAAAAATGGAAATTCTCTCCAGCAAAACAAGGTGGATCAGTTGTTGCTTCTTGGGTACAAGTGCCAGTTAGCTTTGTATTAGAAAAATAGTTTATCTCAATAAAAATATGCAAACAGAAATTACTAATTCTCAATATGGCCTTTCTAACTTTTGGTCACAAGGTGATGCAATTAGCCATGTGGTGGTTTTAATTTTGCTTTTAATGTCAACTTTAAGTTGGATGCAAATTGCTTTGAAAGCTTGGCGAGTCTGGCATCGATCACTTATTTCTAAGGCTTTAGAAGGTTTTTGGCATGAATCTTCTTTAGAAAAAGCGATTAAAAAATTATCTGATCAACTTGGATCTGCGCATAATTTTAGTGAGCTTGCAACTAGTGCAGTTCAGGCTGCGCATCATTTTGATAATCAAAAAAATAATGAGATTGGCAAGCGTTTAGATCGCGATGATTTTATCACTCGTGCATTGCGCCAAACTATTAACCGCGCTACAGCCAAACTAGAATCAGGCATGACTATTCTTGCCTCAATTGGAGCTGTATCACCTTTCGTGGGCCTATTTGGCACGGTTTATGGCATATATAATGCCTTGCTTGGAATCTCTGCTGCAGGCTCAGCCACCTTAAATACTGTTTCGGGACCAGTTGGAGAAGCCTTAATCATGACCGCACTTGGCTTGCTTGTTGCGATTCCTGCGGTTTTAGCCTATAATGCCTTTAGTCGCTTTAATCGCCTAGAGTTAATGGAGCTTGATGGCTTCGCTCATGATTTACATTCTTATTTGACTACTGGCGGGAGGCTAAAATAATGGCTTTTGGAGGCTTCAATCAAAATCAAAATAGCTCTCCGATGAGCGAAATTAACACTACTCCCTTAGTTGATGTGATGTTGGTTTTGTTAATTATTTTTATGGTAACTGCACCCCTAATTACCAACACGGTTAATGTAAATTTGCCCAATAGCAAAACAGTGGCAAGCCCCGAAAAACCTAATGTAGTCAATGTTTCACTCGATGTGCAAGGAAATTTAACTTTTAACGGAAAACCCATTAGTGACGCAGATTTACCACAACTTTTACAAAATGAGGTGGCAAAAAAGAAAGATACCGAACTACGCTTGCAAGCTGATCGCGACACGCGCTATCAAAAAATTACCGATATTATGACCGAAGCAAATAAAGCTGGAATCAGCAAATTAGGCTTTGTAAGTAAAGTAGAAAAATAACTTGACCGACCATCACTGGCACCAATATTGGCCGATACTTAAAAAATAATCTCTCTATAAAAAAATAAAGATTTTCTTGCTTTGACAACATAGCTCCCCTCAGCTATATTATTTAGCCATTATATTTGCTGTCAGACAAAGCTTAATTTGCATTCTTTATGAAAAAATTTCTATTTTTACTAACGCTGTCATTGCTTTCTGGTCAATCTTTTGCAGCAACCGCAGAATATAATATTCAAATTAAAGATCATCGATTCATTCCCTCTACAATTGAAGTTAAGGCTGAAGAAAAATTTAAATTAATTATTGAAAATCTCGACCAAACTGCCGCAGAATTTGAAAGTCACGATCTTAACAAAGAAAAAATTCTCATTGGTGGCAAAAAAACTACATTAATTATTACACCATTAAAAGCTGGGGAATATAATTTTTGTGATGATTTTCATGCTAAAGAAACGGTGGGGAAAATTATTGCAAAATAATTTGAAACAATGCACCCGTAGCTCAACTGGATAGAGTATTGCCCTCCGAAGGCAAAGGTTGTGGGTTCAAATCCCGCCGGGTGCACCAATTATTTTTTGTTATTAAGTGCAATCACGCCTGGCAATTCTTTGCCCTCAAGCCATTCTAAAAATGCCCCACCAGCGGTAGAAATATAAGTAAAATCATTCGCTAAGCCGCTAGAATTAAGCGCCGAAACCACATCGCCACCACCAGCAATTGAAAGCAACTTTCCTTCCTTAGTTAAAGAAGCGGCAACCTTCGCAAAACCTTCAGTACCTAGGTTAAAAGGCTTAATCTCGAAAGCTCCCAGTGGCCCGTTCCACAATAAAGTTTGATGTTTTTTTAGCGCTTCAGAAAGATCGCTAATGCTTACCAAGCCAATATCCGCAATGATTTCATCATCTTGCACATCATCAACTAAAACAGTGCGACAAACTGCATTTTCTTCAAACTTTTTTGTCACCACCACATCTGAAGGCAATAAAATCGCGCATCCAGCCTGTTTTGCTTTTTCAATAATCAGTAGTACTTCAGGCTTCAAATCCTTCTCGCACAAGGATTTTCCAATGTTTTTTCCCATCGCATATAAAAAGCTATTGGCCATCCCACCGCCAACCACAAGGCTTTGCGCCTTAAATACTAGAGAATTTAATAAATCTAATTTAGTAGAAACCTTTGCCCCACCTACAACTGCCATCATCGGCTTCTTAGCATTTTCTAGAAGATTGGTTAAATTATCTAATTCTGCCTCTAACAAAAACCCTGCGCAAGCCTTTAAAATAGAGGGAATCCCCACAATTGAAGCATGAGCACGATGCGAACAAGAAAATGCATCATTAACATAAAGATCGCCAAGCCCCGCTAGATCTAGCGCAAAGGCATGATCATTTTTTGTTTCTTGCTTATAAAAACGCAAATTCTCCAACATTATAACATCGCCATATTCAGCTTTTGATATTGCGGCTCCAGGTTTATCGCCAACACAATCATCAACAAAATTAACTTTTATAGCCGACCCCAGAAGTTCTTGCACCCTTGCCACCAAAGGCTGTAGCGACATTGATTTATCACCTGACTCAACTCTAGTCTGCGGCGGGAAAGTCCTAATCTGCTCACCTTCTGGCCTACCAAAATGCGAAATCACAATCACCTTAGCTTTTTGCTCCGCCAAATAACGCAGCGTAGGAATAACAGCGCGGATCCGCGTATCATCTTCAATATTGCCATTTTGCATTGGCACATTGATATCAACGCGCACAATCACATTTTTATTGGTGACAACACAATCTTTTAATCTGGTAAAATTTGGCATTTGTAAAAAAACTTGATTTTTCTAATAATTATTTGTAGAATACACGACCTTCTTTTAGCCACCAACGATTTTTATTTAAAAATAATCGCTGCGAGCTAGAGATTGTTGCAATTTCAATTCAAAATTCAACCGAAATATTTATAAATTATGGGCACGAAGAATAACCCTAAAAACAGAAAAGCTGTTGCAAAAAAACAATATAATGGCAAAGATATCGAGCCGATCCTTTACCAAGGCACTCACGCTGGGCATGGCAAATACATGGCTGCAAAATATGCTGGCACTGCACAAGTCATCGTAAATACAGCAGGCAAGCCAATGCAATGGGAAGAATTAGTCTAAAATGCCTGAAGTAATCATCAACGGTCCAGCCGGAAGAATTGAGGGAAAATATCACCAAAACACCAACACTAAAGCTCCCGTAGCTCTCGTGTTACACCCTCACCCACTTCATGGCGGCACCATGAACAATAAAGTTACTTACGCAATCTACAAAGCCTTCGTTAATAACGGTTTTTCAGTGTTGCGCGTTAATTCTCGCGGCGTTGGCAAATCACAGGGCAAGTTCGATAATGGCGCAGGAGAGCTTCTTGATGCTACTGCAATAATGAACTGGCTCCATGATCAAAATATGGAAGCTTCTGATTATTGGGTTGGTGGCTTTTCTTTTGGAGCGTGGATCGCACTACAATTAGTTATGCGTCGACCAGAAATCGAAAATTATATTTTAGCCGCTCCTCCTGTCACAAAATACGATTTCAATTTTATCGTTCCCTGCACTGCATCAGGCCTTATAGTTCAAGGCGATAAAGATGATATTTCTAAAGAAAGTGATAGCGCAAAATTAGCTGAAAAATTATCTGCTCGCGATGGCGCCGAAATCACTTACAAAATGATTCCACAAACTGACCACTTTTTTAAAGATCAATTCGAAGAATTTGAAGCGCAAATTGATAACTATATCAAAAGCCGTTTAGTGATTGATTCTGGCAAAGTTAGAAAAGTTAAGCGGGATAGAAGGCGCCGCCGTAAGAAGAAAAATGTTGTCGAGGCGAAGCCAGAGCGCAATTATCAGCCGGTAAAATCCCTGTCGTCTTTTGAAAACTAATCGGCAATTTTAGCAATCGTCTAATTGCTAAAAAAGCAAAAGCTTCAGCCTCAATTGCATCACCATTAAATCCCAAAGTATCAATAGCCTTTACTTCGACATCGACAAGATATTGTCTCATTTTATCCATTATTGCAGAATTTTTTCTGCCACCACCGCAAACAAAAATTATTTTTGGCCTAAAGCCAGATCGCTGCGATAAAAATTCTAGATTAATCTCTACAACTTTTGCATGCATGTAAGCAAAAGTTGCCAGAGCATCTTCGATTTTTAAACTATTAATTGGAGCCAATAACTCAGAAAAATCATCGCGATCAAAAGATTTTGGAGGCTCTTTGCTAAAAATATCATCACATAAAATGCGATCGGCAAGGATTAAATCAACCTTACCTTTTTTTGACAACTCGCCATCCTTATCAAAATCTAGCTGAAGTTTTTTCTTGATTAAATCATCGAACGGAGCGTTGCCAAAACAAATATCAAAGGCCTCAATATCACTTTCTTGATCTCCAGCAAAATAGGTTATGTTGCTGATACCACCAATATTTAAAACCATCACTGGTTTTTTTTGATTATGCAAAAGATAAAAATGATAAATTGGCACAAGAGGCGCGCCCTGACCACCAAAAGCAACATCACGATTACGAAAATCAGCAACGATATTGATGCCAGTTTTCGCTGCTAATAATTCTGGATTGCCAATCTGCCAAGTAATGTGATGCTCTGGAGCATGCAAAATAGTGTGCCCATGAAAAGCAATAGCGTCTATTTCTTGGCGATCAATTTTATTTGTTTCTAAAAAATCATTGACGATTTTTGCATGAAGCAGTGTGAGTTCATTTTCTACCAACTTAATTTCTTGAAGAGTTGGAGCGCCGTAAATCAAGTGCTGAAGCGATTTTTTAAAAGCTGGCTCATAAGAAGTGTAAGAAAAATTCTTACGCTCAATAAAATCAGCGCCATCACTGCGAATCAACGCCAAATCAATCCCATCCATTGATGTTCCACTCATCAAACCAATTGTTGTATAAATTTTATGATGCTCGTAATTAGACATTGGCTATTTTTTGAATTTTATCAATGAGGTGAACAAAGGTATCAGTCGCATAATTATCATGCTGACACTGTATCAAAGAAGTAACGCGCTCTAGACCCATCCCTGTATCAATACAAGGTTTTGGCAACGGAGTCATTTTGCCTCCAGCGGTTTTTTCGAACTGCATAAAAACTAGATTCCAGATTTCTATGAAACGATCGCCATCTTGATCTTTGCTGCCAGGAGGGCCACCAAATATTTTATCTCCATGATCATAGAAAATTTCTGAGCAAGGGCCGCAGGGGCCGGTATCTCCCATTGACCAAAAGTTATCATCGGTAGAAATACGAATTATTTTTTCATCTGTGAGGCCAGCGATTTTTTTCCACAAATTAGCTGCCTCATCATCATTATGATAGACGGTTACAAGTAGTTTTTCTCTACTTATTTCAAGCTCTTTGGTGAGGAATTCCCATGCAAAAAAAATCGCTTCTTCTTTAAAATAATCACCAAAAGAGAAGTTTCCCAACATCTCAAAAAATGTGTGGTGGCGAGCTGTAAATCCAACATTATCAAGATCATTATGTTTGCCTCCAGCACGCACACATTTTTGTGCAGTAGCTGCGCGCTTGAATTTAGGAACCTCAACGCCAGTAAAATAATTTTTGAATTGATTCATCCCCGCATTGGTGAACATCAGCGTAGGATCGTTGTGAGGAATGAGAGAACTAGAAGCTACTATTTCGTGACCGTTACGGGCGAAATAGTCGAGAAATCTTTTGCGTATTTGATTTGTTGAAAGCACACTAAATAATTAAAATAAGAAAATGGTGGGTCTGGGAGGACTTGAACCTCCGACCTCGCACTTATCAGGCGCGCACTCTAACCAACTGAGCTACAGACCCATTTTTAATTACTCAAATTTAACATCAATTTTAGTAACTTTTTTGTTTAATTTTTCCAAAACTTCGGCAGAAATATCAAGGCTTTCCGTCGAGAATACGACTTGTGAAGAAGGGATAATTAAATTCAATTGTTTTTCTTTAGCAATTTCAGCAATGATATCTTTCATTTTATCATTAACTTTTGCCATTGAATCAGCTGAAGCTTTTTTCAAGCTAGCTTGTCTTTTTTCAACAAGTGCTTTTAAAGCATCAACTTTTTTCTCGAATGATTTTTGTTCTTTTTCTAGGCCCTCTTTTGAAAAAGTGCTTTTTTTAGATTCAAGCTTTTTTTGCTCAGCTTCTAACTTAGATTGTTCTTTGGTGATTTCTTTTTGAAACTCCTCTTGTTTGTTGCTAACTCTAGCTTGGATATCGTGAACCGCTTTTGATTCTTTGGCGATTTTTTCTATATCTAGAACTGCAATATCACCAGCAAAAGACGATGCTGAATGAAGCATAAAAGTTGTGAAAGCAGCTAATAACGTGATTTTCAATTTATTGTTCATACAATTAATGTTAATTAATTAATTCTTGGTTACTGATTATGTTGTCCTTATTTTTTGCACCAATCGCTTTAAAGCTTGTAACAAAAAAACAGAAGGGCACACAATTTAATTAGTCCTTTTTATTTTACAACTTGTAATTTGATCAAATAGTATATAGTCTTATAGCGATACTATTCCAAACCTGATTCAACCCACCGATCTTTTTCAATCAGGTTTCGATATCCGGGATCCCCGCAAGTGGGGCGCCACCCGTGTGGCGAAAAAAATTTAAAATATACTGAATCGACTTCTTGAAGTTGATTCAGTATATTCCAAACTAAACTGCAGATAAGCAATGAAAAGGACAAATCTTTACTCTTTACAGGCGCGTCCATCACAAAAACAAGCTGAGGAAGCCGTTAAAACATTAATCGCTTGGGCTGGTGATAATCCTGAGCGCGAAGGATTGCTTGATACTCCAAAGCGTGTGGTTGAGGCCTATCGTGAGTTTTTTGCTGGCTATGATATCGATCCCAGAGAAGTTCTTAGCAAAACTTTTGAAGAAGTTGAAGAATATGACGATATCGTTTTACTTAAAAATATGCGCCTAGAATCACACTGTGAGCATCATATGGTGCCTTTTGTTGGCAAAGCTCACATTGCTTATATTCCTAACAAAAAAGTAGTTGGGATCAGCAAAATAGCGCGTTTGCTCGATATTTTTGCCAAACGCCTTCAAACACAAGAAACCATGACTTCGCAAATTGCCGATATAATTGATGAGGTGCTTAAGCCTAAAGGAGTGGCAATTTTGATTGATGCCGAGCACCAATGCATGACAACACGCGGTATTCACAAGTTTGGAACCACAACAATTACCAAAAAAATGACCGGTCTTTTCAAAAGCGATATTGCAATGGAACAACGCTTTTTGACTATGATTTCTCTTGATTAGCAAACTTTAGCGATGCACTTTTTGCAACAAACTAAACATTTGATTCTGGCTTCAACCTCTGCGGTACGAAAGCAAATTCTTCAAGATGCAATGCTTGATTTTGAAGCGATTGCGCCACTTTTTGATGAAGAAGAAGCTAAACTACAAAGTTCTCACCTTACCATTTCACAATTAGCGATGTTTCTTGCTGAAGGCAAAGCGCTATCTATTTCACAAATTCATAAAAATGCTATAGTTATAGGCTCTGACCAAATCTGTGAGCTCAATGATAAAGCAATTGATAAATCAAAAAATGCTGAAGATGCAATTTTGCAATTAACAAATTTTAGCGGACAAATTCATTATCAAAATAACGCCACAGTTGTTGCAAAAAATGGTAAAATTATTTTTCGAAAAATCTCTCGTGTTAAATTAAAAATGCGCAAAATTTCTGCTAGCGATATTCAATCTTATGTTGATGCGGATAAGCCGTGGGGATGTGCTGGAAGCTATAAATATGAATCACTTGGCAAACATTTGTTTGAAAAAATATCTGGTGATTATCACTCTATTTTAGGATTAAATTTGCAACCTTTACTAAACTTTTTACATCGCAAAAAATATATCAATATATCATAAATTTTATGGAACTTTTTGTTGGCTATGATCTGATTTTTAGCCTTGCCACTCTTACATTTTTAGAAATTATTCTCGGCATTGATAATCTAATTTTTATCTCACTTGTCACTTATAAATTGCCAAAAAAATCTCGTAATAAAGCGCGGGTTTTTGGTTTGTCGCTAGCTCTAGTGATTCGCGTTTTGATGCTGCTTACACTATCTTGGATCATGACTCTCACTGAGCCGCTATTTTATTTAGCTGGTCACGCTTTCTCATTTAAAAATTTCTTATTAATTTCTGGTGGATTATTTTTAATTGTAAAAAGTTCTTATGAAATTGTGCAGGATGTTTTTTTTCACAAAAATCATATCCACAAGAATCCAAAAGATCATAGCGATGATGGCAAAAACATACTTGCCGCTATTCTTCAAATAACCTTGATTGATTTTATTTTTTCTTTTGACTCAGTAATCACTGCAGTGGCGATGACTAATAACATTCCAATCATGGTTGCCGCCATTGCGATTGCGATGATTATTATGCTTTTTTCATCGGAAAAAATCAGTGGTTTTTTAGCAGAATATCCTTCATTAAAAATACTTGCCCTAGCCTTTATTTTTATGGTTGGAGCCATATTGTTAGCAGACGGATTTAATTTACATATTTCCAAAACATATCTGTATTTCTCGCTGTTTTTTACTTTAACAATTGAGATTTTAAATATTGTTGCACGAAAAAAGCGTTAGGTAGAATTGCTCTGTTAAGATTTTTTTCACAGCACCCTGGACTTTATAAAAATCACTGCCATCATTGCTACATAACTTAAATAAAAGATTGAATCATGAAATTATTTTCTAAAATATTGATAACCACTCTAACTCTAGCCACCATTACATCATGCGAGCTTTTGCAGCAACTTGGTTCACCTAAAAACAAAGCACTTACTCCCGTTGATTATCTTGAAAAAGCGCCAAAACTTGATATTAAAAATTTCTTTACTGGTGATTTAGAAGGCTTTGCTATTTTGCTAAATTCACAAGAAAAAATTGATACAAGTTTCACCGCAAAAATTAACGGAAAATGGGAAGAAAACCGCGGCACTGTACAATATAATTATTTGTATAATGGCGGCAAAAAAGATAGTCGCACCTGGCTTATCACAATCGATGACTCATCTTCTTACAGTGCCATTGGCCATGATTTTATTGAAACGGCACAAGGCCGCAATCAAGGCAATGCATCAATTATTACTTATACTCTTAACGCAATGCTTAAAGAACAAAAACAAAGAATAGAATTTGAAGATCAGCTTTATTTAGTTGATGAAAAATCTGCGATTATTATTTCTACAATGAGAAGTGGAAATAATATTATTTCTAAAGCAATTATTTCTTTGAAAAAAATCAACTAAATCATGCATAAACACATTTTTTTCTCTTACGCCTTTGATGATAAAGGCAATGCACATAAGCTTCGCAACGCAGAGGTGGCAGAAGAGTTAAAAAATGAGGGCTTAGCATGGATTCATCTTGATGGCAATAGCTCCCTATCTAAAAAATGGCTAGAGCGTGAAGTTTCATACCTTGATAATCTTATTATTGATGCACTTTTTGCTGAAGAAGCTCGCCCAAGAATCATCAAATTTGAAAACGGCCTATTAATAATTTTGCGCGGGATCAATCTTGACGCCACATCAGAAGAAATAGAAGACATGGCCTCCATTCGCTTGTGGATTGATAATTCGCGCATTATCTCTATTCAAAAACGCAATTTTAGCGCAGTTTTTAATGTTGCAAAAAAAATTGATGCTGGCAAAAAAATTAAAACCTCTCCAGAATTTTTATATAATTTAATTTACGAAAATTTATTGTTAATTTCGCCAGAAATAAACAAGCTCAATGATGAAATGGACATTGTTGAATCTACAATATCTCAAGCTGACCATGATAGCGCCTCCTTGCGCGAGGTGGTAACCTCTATTAGAAGAAAAGTTGCGATTTTTAAACGCTATATTCTCCCACAAAAAGATGTTTTATCGCATCTAAAATCACATGATAGCGATTGGATTAACGATTGGGCGAGAAGACATTTTCAAGAAAATCACGATCATATTACGCATATAATCGAAGAATTAGATGAGGCGCGCGACCGCTCACAAATTGTGCATGAAGAAATTTCTAACACTATAGCTGATAGGCTAAATCACAGTATGTTTAAAATTTCTTTGATTGCCTCGATCTTTATGCCGCTTGGTTTTATTGCTGGATTATTTGGGATGAATGTTGGCGGAATTCCTGGAAACGAAGATCCTGATGGATTTTATATTACTCTATTTTTTATGGTTGCTGCGCTTGGATTGGCTTTGCTCCTACTCAAAAGAAAAAAGTGGTTTTAGATCTTAAAATCAATACTATCTCTTATAAACAACTTCTGAGTGCCGCCTCAATACTGGAGCGACTTGAAGGCCTCAATTTTTGTTCTGCAAAAACAAATTTTTCTAAAAAATAGCCACTCAACTTTAATCCATCAAACAAATGCGCATTCTCAATATCATCATTCTCTGCGGGATCTGTAAGCAAAAATGGCGGCAACTTTAACAAAAGATTTGCATAAGGCTTGCCGATCTCGAGAGAAACGGCTCGCGCTGACTTTGGTGAAACAAAAACTAAATCAGTAGTTGAATTTGTAACAACACAAGAAGATAGATCAATTCCGTATCCCAGCGTCTTCAAAATTTTTAATTCAATCTTAATATAGTCACCAATAAAAGATTTTTTAGCTTCTTGATCTTGAGAAATTTTAAGTAAAAAATCGTGAATTTTGACAAAAAGATTATGATGATTTTCGCGCTCTAAAAAACAGCTTTCTATTATATAAAATAACGAACTACAACAACTTAACTTGAGGCGATCAAAAATAATTTGCGCCGCAAAAGATTTGATTAAATCGGGATAATAAAAATGACCTAAGCCCTCTTCATTTCTAGATCGCCATTCAAATGAAATTAGATTGCCAATTTGAAAAATTGCTTGATTTTTTTTAGATTTTGGCGCACTAACAAATCCGCAATAAATCCCGTGATTTTGTGTAAAAATTTTTACAATCGCAGAATTTTCGCTGTAACTTTTTTGACTAATAATGATTCCAATATCGGTGAATTTCATTTATTTTTTAAAAACTTTTACAGGCCTTAACAAATTTAGATAATCTCAAATTGCTAGCGGCACTTAATATTATCTAAATTTTTTTAACAATATCTCTTAAAAATTCTGACGCTAATTTTGTATCATCAAAAATATTTTTTTCTACAAATTGATGACGAAACCATGTTAATTGCCTCTTTGCATAGTTTCTAGTTTTTTGCGTTGCAATTTCAAGCATTTTTTCGTGAGTGATTTTGTGCTGAAGAAAATCTTTTATTTCAGCAAATCCTAGTGTTTTAGCAATCTGAAAATTATCATTGATGCCATTATTTATCAAGACTTCAACCTCTTCCGTGGCGCCATTTTTTAGCATAATTTCAAAACGCGAATTACAATTTTTATAAAGCCGTTCGCGCGGTAAATTTAAATTTATATGGGTAAAAATTTGTGAATCAAAAATCTTTTTTGTTGGTTGATGTTGCCACCAAGAAATTGTTTTTCCTGTTTGTTTTAATACTTCATAAGCCCTTATTAGACGCTGCTTATCAAGGTTTTCTAATTTTTTATTCTGCTTTTCTAGAATTTCTATTCCCGCCCATTCTGATTTTTTTTCTGCACTAAGCAAAATTAAATTTTGAACAAATTCTTCATGCGATAAATTTTTATAAATCTCTATAGCTTCTGTTTTTATAGACCCATCAATTGCAGGAATTTCAGAAATACCATCGAGTAACTTTGAAATATACATTCCTGAGCCACCAACAATTAGTGGGATTTTATTTTGCCCCCACGCCTCTTCTAATGCTGATTTTACTAGCTGTAGCCATAATCCAACTGAACAAGATTCTTCTGGCAAAAAATGTGAATATAAAAAATGAGGAGCAATTTTTATATCTTGCGCAGTAGGTTGCGAAGATAAAATTGGCAGACCTCGATAAATTTGCAAAGCATCTGCATTAATAATGGCAATATCGCTATAATCAGCCATTTGTAAGGCTAAAGATGATTTTCCTGAAGCGGTTGGGCCAGAAATTATTATAGCTTTTTTCACAATAATCCCTCCTGCTTAAAACTAAAAACACCATTTTTTCCAACAATCAAGTGATCAAGAATCATGATATTTAATGGCTTTAATGCCGCATGAATTTCATTAGTTGTTTTTATATCAGATGCAGATGCACGTAGGTCTGAAGTAGGATGATTGTGCAATAAAATAATTGAGGAAGAATGTAGTAATAAAGATTTTTTTACAATTGATTTTATGCTAATTTGCACATGATCATTCTCACCAATTCCCAATAATTCATCTTCGATTAGTTGAAAATTTTTATTTAAAAATAATACACGAAAAACTTCATGATTTAAATCCGCTAAAGCAGCGGTAGCATGATCTACAACCGCTTGCCAATTATCCAAAACCGGCTTTGTTTTAGCGTGGCTTTTTAAGATTCTGTTAATAATTTCGGTAATAATTTTTAGATTTACAACGGCAGATTCACCTACTCCATCAACAGTTTTTAAGATTTCGATATCGGCATTAATAATTGCCGAAAGACTGCCAAATTTTGCCAAAAGTTTTTTTGCAATTGGCTTAGCATCTTGCCTTGGGAAAGCGCTAAATAAAAGAATTTCAAGCAATTCATATTCGTGTAATTCTTTACCTAATGATGCAAGAAATTTTGCTCGAACTCTTTTTCGATGACCTAAATAATCAATTTTTTCTTCTGATTTCATAACATTTGTGGCGTAATTATATCACTTGTAAAATTCTTAACACCTATTTTGTGTAAGTCACGAACCCGCGCCAAATCATTGACTGTCCATGCAAACAAAGTGATATCAGAAAATATTTTAGTAAAATTTTTATCAATTATTTGATGTCGAATTGATAAAAATTTGATATGATTTTTTTGCAAGTCTTTATGATATGTAATAAAATTTTCTGGAGCTAAATTTTTACACACAGCCATAATCTGCGCATCTTTAAAACTATTTCGCAAAGCATTATAAACAGGAATTGCTTTATTTAAATCTGTAATAAATGGCGCAAAAAAAACTTTTTTCATATCAATTTGTGCCGCCTCAATTTCTTTTGCTAGAATTTTTATAGCTACAATAGCATTGGCTTCGTTGAGATTTTTAAAATCAATCCAATATTCAAAATCATTTTTAAAAATAAAATATTCATGCAGCTGTGGCAGAGCTTTATTTTTTTCTGGCATATCATGATTTATTACAAGAGAATCATCAACAAACCACACATCGAACTCAATACCAGAAAAATTTTGCTGATGAGCTTTATGCAAACTAGCGAGAGAATTTTCTGCGGCCTGCTTTGTTACAAAGCCACGATGGGCAAAAATTTTAATCATTTTATGAAAAAAGAATTTTTAATTATCACAACAACTTATCCTAAATTAAGCGAAGCTAAAAAACTGGCAAAAATTTTACTAATAAAAAAATTAGCTGCCTGCGTTCAATTTACAAAAATTGAAAGTTGCTTTAATTGGCAAAATAAAATCTCTAACGAGAAGGAAATTTTAGTTTCAATCAAAACTAAAGCAAATTTTTATAAGAAAATCGAAAAAGAAATTTTAGCCAACCACCATTACAAAACCCCACAAATTGTCGCAACCAAGATTGAGCAAGGTTTTTCCAGCTATTTAGATTGGATCGAATCTTCTGCCCGATAAACAAATTTTATCATCTTGGTCCTCTTTATTTAGAGGACTCGGCCCCCTTGCCCAAAAATCTCAAAAAAGACTAGCTTATTTGACTAATTTAAGTTTAAATCTTATTAGATTTTTTAAACTATCTTTGCTTTCGCTGAAAAACCAAAACAAAAAACCGCATTCTGCGCTGTTTAAAAAGTCGCTGACAAATTTTTAACCTGTTAAGATTCTCTCAATTGAGGCTTCTACAAACGGGTTTTTACAAGACTTAGATGGAAAAATTATTTTCTTTAAATGCTTTTATTTTTAAAAGTTAGGTTTATGAATAAAACTACTAACATCCGCCAGATCAATGAATTCGCGGTTTTAACGCTGTTTATTTAAAGAAATATTTTTCCTCTGTCTTCATTATTAGACAAATTTTAGAGGAATAAATGACAAACAAAACAATTATAATCGATGCAGCGCATCGCGAAGAAACGCGCGTTGCTGTGTTAGAAAACGGTATTTTACAAGATTTTGACCGCGAGGCGGTTGGGGTTAAACATATCAAGGGCAATATTTATCTTGCTAAAATCACTAGGGTTGAACCCTCTCTCCAAGCGGCTTTCATCGATTATGGTGAAGAGCGCCACGGATTTTTACCTTTTGCTGATATCCACCCAGAATATTATAACCTTCCCGAGGCAGAGAAACAAAAGCTTCGTGAACTTACCTCTCGTGAAGTTGCGCCTCATGTTGAGGCTGTAGAAGAAACTGAAGATGCATCAACTAACCTTGCTGCACAAGCTTCTAGAGACGATGCTAGAATTGATGAGCGCAGAGAAGAGCGCCACGAAAGACGCAGCGATGATCGTGGCAGTGATAGACGCAGCAATGATCGCGGTGATAGACGTAGTGATGATCGCGGTGGTCGCGACCGTCGTGATGATTCTCGCAGTAGAGAGCCACGCGAACGTGATGAAGATCCTGAATCTACAATGACTACAGGCTCATACTCTGTTGAGGATGAAACAGAAAATCACAGCAGCAATATCCACACTGTTTACAAGCGCTACAATATCCAAGATGTTATCAAGCCCGGTCAAGCCTTATTGATTCAGGCCACCAAAGAAGAGCGCGGTAATAAAGGCGCCTCAATGACAACCTATATTTCTTTGGCAGGAAAATATTGCGTTTTAATGTCGAACACGCCCAATAAAGGCGGCGTTTCACGCAAGGTTGATAATTTTCGCGATCGCAAAATTTTAAAGGCAATTTTAGGTGAACTTACGATTCCAGCAGAAATGTCTGTCATTATAAGAACCGCTGGCGTTGGCAAAAAACCAGAAGAAATCAAGCGCGATTATGAATATCTCAGCAGGTTGTGGGAAAGTATCAATGAAATGGCCAAAACATCTACAGCGCCAACATTCATCCACGCCGAAGATGATGTTATAAAACGCTGCATTCGCGATGTTTATAATGAGCAAGTCAGCGAAGTTGTGATTGAAGGACAAATCGCTTTTGATAGCGTGTCAAACTTCATCAAAGCTACAATGCCTTATGGTGAGCACAATATCAAATTGCATGATGAGCGCGTTCCTATTTTCAATAAACATCGCGTTGAACAGCAAATTGCCGCACTTTATGAAAAAACCATTCCGCTAAAATCTGGCGGATCAATCGTGGTTGATCACACTGAGGCATTAGTCGCGATCGATGTCAACTCTGGTCGCTCTACCAAAGAAAGTGGTGTTGAAGAAACCGCTTATACAACAAACCTAGAAGCCGCTCGTGAAATCGCAAGACAGCTACGCCTGCGTGATTTGGCTGGCCTTATTGTTATCGATTTTATCGATATGTATGACCAAAAACACCGTCGCAATATCGAGCGAACTTTGCGCGATGAGTTACAAAATGATCGTGCCCGCATCCAGCTTGGCCGCATTAGTCTTTTTGGCTTGATGGAAATGTCACGCCAACGTCTTGGTGCTAGCTTGTTTGAAACCATCACCGAGCCTTGCAAACATTGCAGTGGAACCGGATATATTCGTTCAGTAGAAATCCTTGCTGTTGGCATTCTGCGCTCTATTCGACATGCTTGCGCTGATAAACAAGTTGGTGTGATTTATGTTTATACTTCACATGAAGTAATTTCATACATCGCCAATTACAAAAAACACGATATCATTGCGGCAGAAAAAAACTACAATGTGCATATCTTTATGCATCATAGTGATGATGTTGGCAATGGCGGCTTCACAATCAAAAAACGCAAAGGCCTTTCTGATGATGAAAGACGCGAACTAGAAATGGAAGTCACTACTGGCAAAGTTAATCAGCTTGGATTAGAACGTCTTTTTATCGAAAATGATTCATCTGAAAAACCATTAGGCGAAGAAATTATCACCGAAGATAGATCATCTCGTGATCGCGATGATCGCAGAGATAATCGTGATAATAGAGGAGATCGCAACAATGATAATAGAGGCGGAGATAGAAGAAATGGTGGTCGCAATAACCAGCGCGTCAACAATAGAAGACCTCGCGGCAATGATAATAGACGATTTGACGATAGAGGAGATAGGAGTGGTTCGCAAAATAAAGGTGGCTCATCTTCATCGATTCTTGGATCATTTATGAAGATTTTTAAATAAAGTTTTTTGTAAAAAACCTGCTTATTTTTTATAAAACCATAATGGTTTACAAAAAGAAGCAGGTTTTTTTATGCGTCGATTTTTTAAGATTTTGCTCGCAATAGAAAATTATACACCAACCTTGATAGGCCCTTGTGCCTTGCCGTGAATAAACTGATCGAGATATTCGTTTCCTGATGAATACATATCTTTTACATCTCCGAACCAAATGATTTTTCCTTCATAAAGCATCGCGATTTTATCGGCAATTTTTGCTGCCGAATGCATATCATGAGTAATTGTAACAGTTGTGGCGCCGAGCTGTTTTGAGTTTGAAATTATTAAATCATTAATAACATCAGCCATGATTGGATCCAAGCCAGTGGTAGGCTCATCAAAGAAAATAATTTCTGGATTTGCCGCAACAGCGCGCGCTAAAGCCGCTCTTTTTTGCATTCCACCAGATAATTCTGATGGATAAAGATTCATCACCCTCTCTTCTAATCCTACAGCCCTAAGCTTTTGTAGCGCGATTTCTTTTGCATCATTTTTATTTAATTTTGCTGCGTGGGTTAAGCGAAATGCGACATTTTCCCAAATTGAAAGCGAATCAAATAAGGCGCCACCTTGAAATAAAAAGCCAAACTTTCCCATTAATTTATCGCGCTCAAAAGCTGAAATATTCGCAACTTCAGTATCATCAATTTTAATACTGCCAGAAGTTGGATGAATAAGTGTTGCAATAAGCTTAATCAAAACCGATTTACCGCTGCCAGAGCCACCTAGAATAACCAATGATTCACCTTTTTTTACCTCAAGATTGATTCCTGAAAGAACTTCTTTTGAGTCAAAGTTTTTGACTAAGTTTTTTATAGTAATTTTTGTCGTCACAAGAGAATGTTTTATGTTTCATTAAGCTTGCCAGAGCCATAAAAAAAAGCCATACAACCTTATTTTACCTCAGATATTTTTTTATCAATTATTTTTTTCAATGTTAAATAATCAACATATCCTTCAGAAATTTCACCATTAACAAAAAAAGTTGGCGTTGAGTGCAATTGCAGTGATTTTGCAGCTTCCATGCGCCATTGCAAAATTTTATTTTGTAATTTCTGATCTTCGATACATGATTTGAAGCGCTCAGAACTCATGCCATCTAGCTTGGCAATTGATTCTAGTTTTTCAGTATATTTGGGATCGAAGGCCCAAGAATCTTGAGTTTTAAATAAAGCTTTTACAAGTCCATAATATTTTTCAGCGCGGTTTTCTTTTTCATCAGCAGAGCGACATTCTGAAACCATTGCGGCAACTAGAGCCTGTTGGTTCAAAGGAAAATCACGATAAACAAATTTTAATTTTCCTGTATCGATATATTCAGTTTTGATTTTTTCAAAAGCTTCGCGATAGAACATGGCGCAGTGCGGACAAGAAAGCGAAGCATATTCGATCATTACAACTGGGGCCTTTTTATCGCCAAGAAATAGCTCACTTTCTCTAACTTTTAGTAAAGTTTCATCACGCTTCACCGCTCCTTCTACCGCTTCTTTATTAACTGCTGCACTAACCGCATCTTGCGGATTTGATTCCACTGATTGCGGTGGAGTTTTGGCATATTTAAAAGAAGTTTTAGTGTTATAATTGCGCACTACAAGAGCAGTGAAACCAACTAAAAGAGCCGCTATAATGGTAATTACAAATTTTTTATTCTTCATAAATTGTTGAATTTTGATTTTATTTAATCATAGACTTTACAAGTCAGCACTTAATTTAAAATCTATAATTCAAAATTTCTACATTTTCATGAAAAAAATTCCATTATCGGTCTTTATTATCACCAAAAATGAGGCCGATCGCCTTTCTGCGGTAATCGAAGCGGTCAAGCAAATCGCTGATGAAATTATTGTCATCGATTCTGGCAGCACCGATAAAACCTGCGCAATAGCCTCCAATGCTGGTGCCAAGGTAATTTTTAATCAATGGAATGGCTATGGCCAACAGAAGATTTTTGGTGAAAATCAATGTCACAATAAATGGATTTTAAATATTGACGCTGACGAAGAAGTCTCTCCGGAGTTGACTTTAGAGCTTGTAGAGCTTTTCAACAAAAATCTTCATCAACAATTTCATGGCTTTCGCGTTAAAATCGTTAATAAATTTCGTGGCGAAAAAAAACCACATCGCTTCGCTTATTATTACAATCAATTAAGGCTCTACAACCGCGATTTTGGCGGCTTTAAGAACAGTGCCATTCACGATTCTGTTGAAATGAAAGGCGCTGCGCAGATTGGACAGCTCAAAAATATCATCTATCACCAATCATTCCGCTCTTTTGAGCATTGGATCGAGAAGATCAACTCCTATTCGTCAATGCAAGCAAAAGATAGCTTCGCAAAAGGCAAAAAACCCTCAATATTAAAGATGATCTTCGCGCCAATTCTAGCTTTTTTTAAAGCATATTTTGTGCGCAGATATTGTATCTATGGATTCAAAGGAATAGGATACAGCCTTCTATTTGCATTCTCCCGCTTTGCAAAAGCAGTTAAAACACGCGAACTATTTCAAAATAAATTTTAATAAAAACAACCAAAAATAATCTCTTATTTTGAATTACCCACCAACAAAGAAGCGTCACCATAAGAATAAAATCTATATTGCTCAGAAATAGCGTGGCTGTAAATCTCCCGCGCCATCTCCTGCCCCACAAAAGCAGAAACCAACATAAATAAAGTAGATTTTGGTAAATGAAAATTAGTCATCAAAATATCTACAACCTTGAACCTGTAAGGCGGATAGATAAATATTTTTGTCGTAGCTTGTGTTGCATTTAAAATTCCGCCCTCATCAGCAACCGATTCTAAAACTCGCAATGATGTCGTTCCAACCGCTACCACCCTACCTCCAGCCGCCCTAACCTCATTAATAATTTTTGCCACTTCTGACGAAATTGAAAAAGATTCTTCGTGCATCTTATGATCTTGTAATCGCTCCGACCTAACAGGCAGAAAGGTTCCTGCCCCAACATTTAATGTTACAAAAACTTTTTTTATTTTTTTAGCCTCAAGCATTTCAAAAATTTTATCAGTAAAATGCAGTCCAGCCGTTGGTGCTGCAACTGCCGCACCATCACGAGCATAAATTGTTTGATAATTTTTTTGATCATTTTCTGCAAGCTTTTCGTCTTCTTTCTCTCTTTTTATATAAGGAGGAAGTGGTACAATGCCATATTTATCAAGCTTCTCGAGATAATCATCATCAAGAAATTCAAGCTCTGCAAAACCATCTTCTAATTTTTTTACAATGCGCGCAAAAAAATCCTCAGCGATCTCTAAGCGATCTCCATCCTTGATTTTCTTGGATCCACGCACTATCACGCGCCAAATATTTTTGGCAATTTCTTGATCAAGATTAAACTCAATAATTTTATCATTGCCATCCGCGTTAGATCCAGCAAGGCTCCGAACAATTCGCGCCGACATTTTTGCTTTAATAACCCGCACGTCATTAAAAACAAGCACATCACCCTCTTGCAAAAAATCAATCAAATTGATAAGCTTGCGATCCAATATTTTGGCGCCATCATAAACCAACATTTTAGTTTCTTCCTTGGGAGAAAAAGGCTGTTGCGCAATTAAGTTTTGCGGCAAAATAAAATCAAACTCAGATAATAAAGACATGTCAGATAGTCAAACAGATTTTGGATTTAAGCGCGTTAATCGTGACGAAAAAGAGCATCTAGTCAAAGGAATTTTTTCAAATGTAGCAAAAAAATATGATTTGATGAATGATTTGATGAGTGCTGGCGTGCATCGGCTCTGGAAAAATAAAATGATCGCAGAGATTAATTTTAATACTCCTCACGGCCTTTCAACATCTCAAAACCAAGATTCTACCTTAAAATTTATTGATGTTGCTGGTGGCACTGGAGACATCGCTTTTCGCATTACAAAAAAAGCCCGAGAAAAAAACCTTCCTCACAAAATTGAAGTTGTCGATATTAATCAAGAAATGCTTAATTGCGGCAAAGATCGCGCCATCGATCTCAACTTATTCTCACACTTAAATTTCACCTGCGCCGATGGAGAAAAACTGCCATTTTCAGATAACAGTTTTGATTTTTTTACCATTGCTTTCGGCATTCGCAACTTCACCAACATAGATAAGGGGCTAGCTGAAGCCTATCGCGTTTTAAAACCAAACGGCAAATTTATTTGTTTAGAATTCTCAAAAGTGAATAATTATTTTTTGCAAAAATTCTACGATACTTACTCTTTTAACGTTATTCCGCGTATTGGAGAAATTATTTTGCATGATCGCCAATCATATCAATACTTAGTGGAAAGCATTCGTAAATTTCCTAGCCAAGAAGCCTTTAAAAAGATGATTGGGCAAGCGGGATTCAAAAACACTTCTTACCAAAATTTAAGCTTTGGCGCAGCGGCTATTCATGTAGGAGAAAAGATTTAAACAGAGAAGAAATTTGTAATAGAAAATAACAAGACCACCACATAAACAAGAGAAACCAAAACTACAAATAACCCAATATTCTCAAAGTTAGCCCGTGCCAATAATTTTAAATTGGCAGAAGAGATATAAAACACTAGTAATCCGCTGGCTAATAAAACTAAAGAATATATAAAAGCAAAAAATCCTGCATCAAAAAAACCAACGAAAAAAAAGCAGCCGTAAAGAAAAATGAGAGGTAATAAAAAATTGATTATCGAAGAAAGAGCTGGATCATTTTTCATTGATACAGATTTTGACATCTAGCCATTCTGA
>SHWK01000088.1 GCA_009693885.1 Rickettsiales bacterium | reverse complement strand
CTAATAACAGCTTATTTGGAAGGTAAAAACTAAACTCTAGAAAAAGTTTTTTAAGAACAAGGTCCACAAATAAATATTATGTTTAATTTTTTATTCGCATTCAAAAATTTTGAAAAAAACTTTCGCTTTTTTACGCCATTTTCGTTGCTTGTGGCGCTTATTTTTCTAGGATTGACGATCCCCGCAATTATAAATTCTCCATTAGATTATCAGCAATCAAATGCGGTAAAAATTATGTATATTCATGTGCCGGCAGCATGGATGGCTTTGTTAATTTACACTATCATGGCTGCGTTTAATATTTCTGGATTTGTGTGGAAAAATCCTTTCTTTTATCTAATTGCTCGCGCCATTGCGCCTATAGGGGCTGTTTTTACTTTTATCACTTTAGTTACAGGTAGTATTTGGGGCAAGCCAATCTGGGGAACTTGGTGGGTGTGGGATGCGCGTCTTACAACAGTGTTGATCCTCTTCTTTCTATATCTCGGCTATATAATTTTATTAGATGCTTTTGATGATCGTCAAAAAGGTGAAAAAATCGCCGCGATCATCTCTATTGTTGGCTTTATCAATATTCCATTAATAAAATTTTCGGTAGAATATTTCAACTCATTACATCAGCCCGCCAGTATCATGCGTTCAGGAGGTGTTGCAATTGATCCAGCAATGCTTTATCCTCTACTATTAACCTTTGGATTATATTTTTCATATTTTGTTTTTATCTCATTAATCAAGGTAAAAATAGAAATTTTGCAGAAAAAGAAAAGCACTCGCAAAGGCTTTTAAATAGAGCTTATATGACATATGTAGTTACTGATAATTGTGTAAAATGTAAATATACCGATTGCGTCACAGTGTGTCCCGTTGATTGTTTTTATGAGGGTGAAAACATGCTGGTGATTGATCCTGATAGTTGTATCGATTGTGGTGTTTGTGTGCCAGAATGCCCAGCGGAAGCCATTTCGCCTGAATCTGAAGATCTGGTGGAGTGGATAGAAATCAATCGCAAATATGCTAAAGAATGGCCGGTAATTACTAAGCAAAAAGATCCACTGCCTAATGCAAAAGATTTTGATGGGATGAAAAATAAATTTAAGAAATTTGTGTTAGGAGAGGGTTAGTTATTTTCATTGCTAAAAATCAAGCTCAACCCCACTAAAAACTGCTAGAAATGTCTGATCAAAATTTATTTCCAACTGAATCAAAATTGCGTCCACTAGCAGATATACTGCGTCCGCAAGCAATTGAAGAAATCGTCGGACAAGAACATTTATTTGGTGAAAATGGTGCGCTAAGTATAATTGGCCAATCAAAAATTGTTCCATCATTAGTGCTTTGGGGGCCTGCAGGAGTAGGCAAAACCAGCATCGCAAAAATTCTTGCAAAAATATCTGGTGCTGAATTTATAATGTTATCAGCAATAAATTCTGGCGTAGCGGATATTCGAAAAATAATTGATAATAGCCGTCGAGGCGCAATAAGAGCTGTTCGCACGATATTGATGATTGATGAAATTCATCATTTTAATAAAACGCAGCAAGACTTATTTCTGCCTTTTATTGAAGATGGCACAATAATTTTAATTGCGACCACAACTGAAAATCCTTCCTTTCACCTCAACTCGGCTCTGCTTTCGCGTTGTAAGGTAATCACTCTAAATTCACTTGATGAGAATGCTTTAAAAAAATTAGTTGCGCGCGCTGAAAAATTTATGGATAAAAAATTACCGTTGGAAGATGATACTTATGAGGCCTTGATTTCACTTGCTTGCGGTGATGCGCGCTATTTATTAAATTCTTGTGAAGAATTATTTGGATTGGTAAATTCTGATCATGCGCGCGCGCCACTTACAACGGATCAACTACTCAACCTTATTTCTAAACGCTCGGCACAATTTGATAAAAAAGGTGATTTTCATTATAATTTGATTAGCGCATTTCATAAAACTTTGCGTGGCTCTGATGTTGATGCGGCCCTTTATTATCTAGCGCGAATGCTTGTTGCCAAAGAAGATCCATATTATATTTTGCGCCGCCTTGCGCGATTTGCTACTGAGGATATTGGTATCGCTGACCCGCAAGCCTTGGTACAAGTTATGGCGGCCAAAGAAAATTATGATTTTCTCGGTAGCCCAGAAGGTGATTACGCGCTCAGCCATGCCACAATTTATTGTGCTACTGCGCCAAAATCCAATGCATCTTATATGGCGCACAAAGCCGCAATAGCGCTTGCGGAGTCTACAACCGAGCTTCTTCCGCCCAAACATATTTTAAATGCGCCAACAAAAACAATGAAAGAGCAGGGCTTTGGAAAAGGCTATATTTATGATCACGATACTAAAAATTGTTTTTCTGGACAAGAATATTTTCCTGAAAAAATTGCCAAAAAATCACGACCAAAATTCTATGAACCCAATGAGAGAGGGTTTGAAAGGGATGTTAAAAAGAGATTGGAATATTGGGAAGATCTGCGTAAAAAACTGCAATAAATAAATGAAATATAAATTTAAAAATCTTTTTTCCAATCTTTCTGCTATTTTTTATACAAAAATGTTGCCAGAAAAATTTGTGCAATCACCACAATTGATGCATTTCAATGATGAGCTAGGAAGCTTTTTAAACATTGATCGCAACGACTTTCAAACTAATTTACAAAAATGGATTGAGGCGGAAATAGAAGGGTGTGAATCACTCGCAATGGTTTATGCAGGACATCAGTTTGGGCATTATGTGCCGCGGCTTGGTGATGGTCGAGCATTATTATTGGCGCAAATTGAAGCGCGAGATCATAAGCTTTATGACCTACAGCTTAAAGGCTCGGGCCTTACGCCATATTCACGAATGGGTGATGGGCGCGCAGTTTTGCGTTCATGTATTCGTGAATATTTATGTGGCGAAGCAATGTATCATCTTGGCGTTCAAACCACGCGGGCATTGGCTTTGATTGCTACTGGTGAAAATGTTCTGCGTGAAGAAGTTGAGATGGGAAGTATGATTCTTCGTGTTGCAAAATCACATATTCGCTTTGGACATTTCGAATATTTTTATTATACAGGGCAGCATGAGGCCTTGAAAACGCTCGCTGATCATGTAATTGAAAATTATTTCCCCCAATTAAATGCCGCTGAAAATAAATACGAAAAATTTTTACAACAGGTTATAACGCTTACAGCGACAATGATCGCTAAATGGCAAGCGATTGGATTTTGTCACGGAGTTATGAACACTGACAATATGTCAATTCTCGGTGATACAATAGATTATGGCCCTTACGGCTTTCTTGAAAATTATGATCCGCATTGGATTTGTAATCACTCCGATAATTCTGGCCGTTACGCCTATCAAGAGCAGCCAATAATTGCTAATTGGAATATTTATGCATTAAGTTTTGCCCTACAGCCACTTATTCCACTAGAAGAATCTGCAAAAATTGCGCAGAATTTTTTTAGTGAATTTGAAGCGCAATATTTTGAATTAATGCGGCAAAAAATTGGTTTCACAAAAGATAAGTCCGTTGATGAAATTTGGCAAAATTTATTGCAGATTATGCGGGAAGAAAAAGTGGATTATACTTTAACATTTGTAAATTTAGCAAAAACTGTAGAGGGCAACAGATCAAGCTTTCTTAAGCTTTTTAAAAACAAAAATAAAATTGAATTTTGGTTAGAAAATTATTTGCAAATTGTTCAAAAAGACCAAGCTTTAGATTTGATGCGAAAGATAAATCCGCAATATATTTTGCGTAATTGGGTTTTACAGACTGCAATTGAAAAAATGCAGCGGGAAGCGGATAATACAGCATTCGAAGAGCTTTTCGCAATGATAAAAAATCCCTTCACAGAAAATTATCTCTACAAAAAATATGCTGTAACGGCGCCAGAAAATTATCGTGATTTATCTGTTTCTTGTTCTTCGTAAAAGATTGTAAGATATAAATTATACATGACTGACGGGTAAATTAATATTTAATTTTTTAAATTTTATGTCGAGAACATCGCCACCTTTTTTGTTGGGAGTGGCTGCTAGTAGTAGTGAGAAAAGGGCGGCAAGATCTATGTCTCGACCAAAATTTTATGAACCCAATGAGAGAGGGTTTGAAAAGGATGTTAAAAAGCGGATTGAATATTGGAATGGCTTGAAAAAGAAATAGTTTTTTAACGATCTCTGTGGGGTTAGTATGGAGGAGGTGTTGTATAGCTATTCACCCCATTAATCGCATTGTCTGTTTGTATGTCAGGAAGCCTTGGTGCTGCGCTTCTTTGTCGCAATTTAATTGCCGCATTAGGTGATATAGGTTGATCATGAACAGATTCTGCAAAATTTCTTCTCTCTGTAAAGCTTTCAACGCATGATATAATTTTTTCGATCATGTGTAAGGGATCGTGATCTTCACTGGTGCCAACTGAAATTATATTATGAATTTTGTGAATCAATAATAATGATTTTTGATTTTCTTCATACAATCTTCATAATCGCGATCTTTACTTTGTTTGCTACTTTTTCGAAAAAATCTAGCATATTTTAACTGTTCATTAATTTATAGGTAATGCTATCGTGCAGCGCTCTGTAAGACGCATCAATTATATTTTCTGAAACCCCAATCGTTGTCCATTTATTGCCTTTACTATCTCGTGATTCAATTTGCACGCGAGTTATAGCCTGCGTGCCATCAGATGGCGTAAGGATTCGCACCTTATAGTCGGTTAATTTTATATCCTTCAAAACTGGATATTTGCTAGATAGAGCCTTGCGCAAAGCCTTATCCAGCGCGTTCACTGGGCCATTTCCTTCTGCTACTGTTAACACAGTTTTATCACCAATTTTAATTTTAGCAGTAGCCTCGGCAACAGTAATGACGCGGCCTTTCGCGTCAAATTTTCTCTCATCAAGAACGCGAAATCCGATTAAATCGAAAAAATTTGGCACAATGCTGAGTGATTTTTTTGCCAAAATCTCAAAACTTGCATCAGCTGAATCATAGGCATAGCCTTTAGCCTCTAGCTCTTTCACCTTATTAACTAAATCTGCAATTTGTGTAAATTTTATTTTATCTTCAGGATC
>SHWK01000087.1 GCA_009693885.1 Rickettsiales bacterium | reverse complement strand
ATTGCTCAAAGAAACTTTTTTCTGCTGTTATTAATTCTATAGATTTATTGTAATATTTGACTCGATCTTTAATCAAATCTACAAATGTTTGCAATGCCCTGGTATCGTCCTTTGCGAGCAATCTCTTCTTCTTTGTTGCTAAATAAAGATTCTTTAATGAGTTTATGGCGCCATAAGAATTACTTTCCCAATCACTCTTCGTTACGAAGAATCCATTAATGTCGCTAATATTAGCTCTTATATGAGTTTCATTATGTCTCAATCTATCTTGAGGAATAGGAATTTGATCCCATCCGTCAAACTGGTCCTTATGAAACTTGTCTTTCTTTCCAGTATAAATCATATTGCCGCTAGTATCTTTATATTGGGTACTAGAATGGTCATCAGCCAGCAAACCAACTCTTCTTAAGGCAATTTCCTTTAACTTATCAATAGTGCCATTAGGCGTTCTTTTCATTGCATTATTGTTACGATATTTGGAGAAACTATTTCTGGCCCACAGTTCTAAATTCGTCATTATTTGTGGCTCTATATTCCCATTGCTATCGAATCCGTCAAAACGATCACTCCCAAGATCGCCAGAATAAAAACCTAAAAAATGACAATCTTCATTAAACAAAATCCCAGCATTGCCTTTCCAATCACTATCTGCATAAGTATTAATTTTTAATCCACCACCTTCTAGCAAAGGATCCTGACCAATTTGCACCACTTCTGGCAATAGAAAAGTAGTGTTAGTATTTATTTTATTTCCATTGATCCTATCAAGCTTTGTGACAAGAAATTTACGCATAAATGGATTCACAACATGTGCTAGAATCGAAATCCTAACAATATGAGCAAAGAAATATTTTGGAGATTCTTCCGGGACAGGCGTTGGATCAGGTTGCGTGATATCATCAAGAGTAGGAGCAATTTCTATGACAGGCGTTGGATCAGGTGGACTGATATCATTAGGAGGAGTAGCAATTTCTATTTCTGAATGCATGATGTATAAATTAGGTTCACTATCTTAAGCAACTGGTAATTTTTTCTACCCTTACTCTAGCAAGGCTATAGGGGGCAGAAATAAAGCTCTTATGGTTAAATCTAAGCTTGAGCTTTCCTTATTGAGACCGATCTTCACCCAATTTTTTTAATTATGCTAGTAATTTGTGATTGTGAATAGCATCATTTACGACATCTCAAGCATTTTGCGCAATGGCTTTTCAGCCTTTATTCGCAGGTCTTCACTTAACATCAATTCTCCACCAGCTTTATTTAACAAACCTTCAGCGCTGTTTTTCATCACTGCATAAATCTTCTCTAAATTATTCATTCCCATATAAGGGCATGTGTTACAAAGAGTGCAGCCTGCTTTATCTACAAAGGGGCAATCATAAAATTTTGCCGTTGGATTTTTTTGCTGCATTTGATGAATGATATGCGGCTCGGTCAATATAATAAATTCTCCGCCTTGATTTTGCTGGGCAAATTGAATCAGTGATGAGGTTGATCCAATATGGTGAGCATGCATCAATAAATTTTCTGGACATTCTGGATGCGCTATTACCAAGGCTTGCGGATGATTTGTCATCAATTTCACTAATTCTTTTTCACTGAATTGCTCATGCACCACGCAACTTCCGTTCCACAAAATCATCTCGCGACCCGTGATTTTATTGAGATAGCGACCAAGATGTTGATCTGGTGCAAAAATAATTTTTTGCGTCAACGGAATTTGATCGATGATTTTTTTAGCATTTGTTGATGTCACAATTATATCAGACAAAGCCTTAATTTCAGCGGAACAATTAATATAAGTAATAACAATTGCATCAGGATGTTTTTGCTTAAAAGCTTCGAATTGTAAGGGCGGACAAGATTCTTCTAAACTGCAACCAGCCTTAAAATCTGGGATCAAAACTTTTTTGGTTGGCGATAAAATTTTTGCAACTTCTGCCATAAATTTTACACCACAAAATACAATAACATCGGCATCAGTTGCCGCAGCTTTACGCGATAAATCTAAAGAATCACCAACAAAATCTGCAATATCTTGAATCGCTTCATCTTGATAAAAATGCGCCAAAATCACTGCATTTTGTTCTTTTTTTAAGCGCGCGATTTCACTGACTAGTTCGATATCAGAAAGATTTTGTGTTTTATTGGAAAATGACATTTTGAACTTTAGCACTACTTTAGTTGTGACTTACAGTTGCATGACTAAATCAAGCCAACCAACTTAAAAACTTCATTACGAGTTTTGCTGGCAATTTTAGTTGCATCCTCTTGTCCTCGCTGCAAAATATCAGCAATAAAGCCTTGATCTTGCTTGAAGCGCACCAGATTATCTTGGATTGGACGCAATTTTTCAACTATAATTTCTGCTAGATCACCTTTAAACTTGCCGTTTCCTGCAGTTTTATACTCATTGGCAATAGCTTCTGGATCCTTGCCAGATAAGCTCGCGAAGATGTTTAATAAATTATAAATTTCGGGACGATTTTCATCGTAAGAAATTTCTGCTAAAGAGTCGGTTTTGGCTTTTTTTACCTTTTTGACGATATTTTCTGCCAAATCTTCAAGATTTATGCGCGAAAGATCGGATTCATCGGATTTGCTCATTTTTTTGGCACCATCTTGAAGAGACATGATGCGCTTTACACCCTTGAGAATCATGGGCTCTGGCAGTTTGAAATATTCTTTGCCATAGCGACGATTAAAAGCGCCAGCTAAATCACGCGTAAGCTCGAGATGCTGTTTTTGATCCTCGCCAACTGGCACTAGATCGGCATGATAGAGTAAAATATCAGAAGCCATTAGCGCTGGATAGGCGTAGAGGCCAAGCGCTTCATTATCCACCGATTTTTCTTTAAACTGCGTCATTCTGTTTAACCAACCAAGCGGGGTCAAGCAACCCAACACCCAAGCCAACTCCACATGCTCCCTCACCTCACCTTGCACAAAAATTGAAGCTTTTTTTGGATCAAGCCCACAAGCTAAATAAATCGCCGCCGCATCAAAAATATTCTGCCTCAAGGCCTGCGGATCCTGTGGCACCGTGATCGCGTGCAAATTCATAATCCCAAATAAACAACGATGCGAATCTTGCAAATCAATCCAATTGCGGATCGAACCTAGATAATTGCCAAGATGCAGGTTGCCCGAGGGCTGGATTCCCGAGAGAACTGTTTTCATATTTTATTTTTGTTGTCCTTCATTATTTTTTTCTACAACATTTGGTGCTTGAGTGGTTTCGCTCTTTGCCCCATGACCAACTTCAGCAACATTCTTTTTTATCTTTTCTATAATAGCAGTCAATTCTGGATCTTTCTTCAATTTTTCAGTATCTTGTTGTGATAGCGCCTTATCATTATTTTGTGAGCCTTCCTTGCCTTCAGGCCCCTTATTTTCTATAACCATACCAAACTCCTATTGAATTAAGAAAGCACCCACTCTACAATCTCAATCTTGTAAGGCAAGTGGATGGTCGCTTGTTTTTCGCTGCCTTTATCGGTGGCGATGAAAATAAAGAGGAAAGTCCGGACTCCGCAAAGAAAACGCACCAGTTAAGAGCTGGCCCGCAAGCTTGAACACATAGAGCTTGTGGAGGGAAAGTGTCACAGAGAATATACCGCCTACAGCCGCAAGGCTTTCGGTAAGGGTGAAAATGCGAGGTAAGAGCTCACAGTTTTGTATGGCAACATACATCCCGAAAAACCCTGCTAGGAGCAAGACCAAATAGGGGTGGCGCGCATAGCAATATGCAGACTTGTCTTTGAGTTGTCACCCGGGTAGGTTGCTTGAGGTTAGTAGCGATGCTAATCCTAGACGAATGATCATTGCTGTGTTAAAACAGTACAAAATCCGGCTTATAGCTTGCCTTACAATATAAACGCCCCGCTATGGCAACCTCTATAACAAAAATGTTAAAATCATTTTTTTGCACAAAAATTAATCTGTCACAAACCCTACTCTGCCTTGCTCTCGCTACGATAATTACAATCTTCTGCAATTTTTCTTTAATTGATTATAAACTCGCGGCAGCTATTTCTGGCGGGTTTGATGGCACAAAAATCACTATTTGGTCTTTAGAAATTGCACTAAATTATTTTTTGGTTTTTAGTTTTCTTTACTGCTGCAGTTTCAATAAATTTATTTTGGCGATTTTTACAATCACATTTTTGATTTTATCCCTTATCGCATCTTATACCCTGATTGAATTCAAAATCGTAATTGATCAAATGGTTATCGCCAACACCCTTGATAATATTACCAATTTTAATGATATTATAAATATAAAAACTGCGATTATTTATTTTTCACTATTTCTTGTTTTACCATTGATTTTTCTTACTAAAATTAGAATTACTAAAGACAAAAATCGTAAAATATTTTATTTTATTACCATAATATTTTTAGTTTTTGCGATAATTTTAACAGCCTTCAATCACCAAAATAGAAAGGGTATTGTTTTTGCCTATCCTCCCGCCGGCCTTCTAAAATCATACTTCGGATATTATACCGAAATCTACACCTCGCTCAAAAACAAACCAAATTTATTGCCAATAAATGATATTATAAAAACCAAAATCTCTCAACATAAAATAAAAAATTTAAAGGTTGTCTTAATCATTGGCGAATCAGCTCGCTCTAAGAATTTTTCGATTAATGGTTATGAGCGTGATACCACGCCACAAATCAAAAAGATTCATAATTTGCTTAGTTTTAAAGATGTAGATCCTTGCAAAAATTTAACTGTTTATTCTGTTGATTGCATGCTTTCTTATAAGTCTGGAAAGGATTTTAAATTTCCTCCACAAGAAGAATCTATCATCAAAATTTTTGAGAAATTAAAATTTTCTACTGCATTTTTTTCAACGCAAAAATCTTTTGGTGATGATAATGGCTTGATATTACTAGCTTCAGAAGCACAACAATTTCATTTTAACGACACAATCGCTAACAAAATTGGCAGTCATATGGTGTATGATGAATATTTATTAAGTGACCTCAAGCAAGATTTAGCAAAGGCTGGCGATAGTTTTATAATTTTACATACACAAGGAAGTCACTTTTTATTTGATGATCGCTACACCGAAAATTTTAAAATTTTTACACCCACTTGTGGCGAAAAAGATTTAACAAAAT
>SHWK01000086.1 GCA_009693885.1 Rickettsiales bacterium | reverse complement strand
GCCAACAAAAATCACGTCGACTTTTTCTAAAGCTTTGGCAAAAAGACGATTTTCGGATAAAAATCCATAACCAGGATGAACCATTGTGGCGCCAGTTTTTTTAACTGCGGCAAGAATTTTTTCAACACTAAGATAGCTTTGTGAAGACGGTGAGTGCCCAATATTGACGGCCTCATCCGCCATTTGCACAAAAAGTGAATTAGTATCAGCATCAGAGTAAACCGCGACGGTTTTAATACCCAAGCGACGGCAAGTTTTGATGATTCGACAAGCAATTTCGCCGCGATTAGCGATTAGCAATTTGTGCGCTACAAACTTCGTTGACATATTTATCAAATAGTTAAAGGAATAATGTCATCGATGTTAGTCAATCAGAAGCAAAAATCAAATGTTTCTATTTGGCAAAAAATGGCCTCATTTTTGTAACGGCTTTGCGCATTTCTTCCAATTCTCGAATTAGCGAGAATCTTACAAAGCCTTCGCCATTAGCGCCAAAACCACTTCCGGGAGATAAAGCTACGCCAGTTTCGGCCAATAGTTTTTTGCAAAAATCAAAAGAATTCATGTGAGAAAATTGTTGTGGGATTTTTGTCCAAATATACATTGAGCCCTTTGGAACGCTGGCTTTCCAAGATAGTTCTTCGTCCAATAGTTTTACTAAAAGTTCGGCGCGATTTTTATATTTCATGCGCAAAGCAACCAAATAATCATCGCTTTTTTCTGAAAGCGCTTCGCAGGCGGCAACTTGCATTGGTTCAAACTGGCTGTAGTCCAGATAGGATTTTAATTTATGCATTGCGGCGACTAAAGTTGGATTTCCAAGTGCAAATCCAATGCGCGCACCAGCTAAAGAATAGCTTTTGCTCATCGAATAAAATTCGATCGCAATATCTTTGGCGCCTTTAACTTGTAAGATTGAGGCTGGCTTAAAATTATCATCAAAATAAATTTCAGAATATACCGCATCAGAAATGATGTAGATTTGATGCCGTGTACAAAATGCTACTAACTCCTCATAAAAATCAAGCCCAACTAGCTCTGATGTTGGGTTTGATGGATAGTTAACAATTACTGCAACTGGCTTTTTTTCAGTTTTTTCAATAAATTCTTTAAATTGCACCAAGAACTCACTACCCTTGGTGGCATTGATGTAAGCCACATTACTTTTAGCGATTACAAAGGCAAAAGTATGAATTGGATAGCAGGGATTTGGTACAACTAGATAATTATCTTTATCCGCAATTGCAGTTGCTAAGCTTGTCAGGCCTTCTTTTGAACCGATAGTCACGATTACTTCCGATTTACAATCAAGATCAACATCGAAGCGTCTTTTATAATAAGACGCCACGGCCTGCTTCAGAGGCTCAATGCCGCCAACCGCAGAATAGCCATAAAGCTTGGTATTTTGTGAAACCTCAATCAGCTTTGCAATCGCATGGGCTGGAGGAGCGGAATCGGGGCTTCCAAGGCCAAAATCGATAACTTCAAGACCGCGTGCAGCTGCTTCTTTTTTTAATCCACCCATTGTAGCAAAAATATATGGTGGAAGAGTTTCGGTGAGAGTAAATTTTGTTTGCATTTTATGTAAGATTTAGGGTTATGATGAAGTAGATGAGGCGGCTTTTGGCTCCGATTCTTGAGATTGAGAATTTTGTTCGCTATTATCATTTGAAATCGTTTGCGATTGTGCAATTTCGCTATCAACAATAATGGCGGGCATTTTCCCTTTAAGTTTGACCATAGAAATAAGGTGATAAGACCAGCTTTTTGGCGCTATAAACAGGCGCATCAGTAGTTTTATTGGAGTTAAAACTATTGCAACCATAAGACCCGTTTCGACAATATTAACAATTCCCGAAGATTTATATCCCATCCTACAGGCAACTCGTTGTCGCAGATCTTCAAAATGATTTTTCCCTCCGAGAGAAACACGTTTAAATACTGTTTGTATTGCCTCACCAATAGATCGGCCATCTTTATTTTGAAATTTGTCATAGAATTCGGTAACCTCCTTGTTAAATCCCAAAAACATTGCTGCAAAAGCTGCTTCAGCCGTTCTCTCGCTATTGCCGGTGCCGCCTTTACCATAGCTAACTATCCAACCATTAGCAGGTTGAAGCCAGCTCGTTGCATTATTTGAATTAATAGCGCGCGAGCAGGCGTAAGTAGAGATAATGCCCGCAATTGAATCCTCGCCAAAGATTCTTATCGTGTTGGCAAAAGTGTTTAAAAAGTAAGTGGATTTATATTCTTCTGAGCCAGTATTGCCGCCACCAGTAACGCGTATAATTACATGATCGTTATCTTGTGCGACCATTGTCCAGTGACTGTTGGTCACCGCAAGTTGTCCAGTGCTATTATCAAATTGATCCATCAAATGTTGCACTTTTGCGGTTTTTTTCAATATTAAATTCATAGACATGCCTGCGGCAGTTGTGATTCTAGTATTCACCCCTTCTATCTGCAGAAAATCCTTTAATTGATTAATTTTTGCGCGAAAATTTTTTACAGCGGTGATAAGATATTTTTCCGCCTCAATTTCGTGATTAAATTTTTTTGATCCAAAGCGATTTTTTGCAAAGACATACTCTGCTCTATAGCCTAGAGTGGTATGCATTTGTGATAGGCGTATAAATTTTAATTCTCCTTCCTTTTCAATCTCGATGCCAGCCAAATGCGCTTCTGAATCGACGGATTCCAAAAATACTTGTTTTAGAGTCGCTCCCTCAATCCAGTTGACGCCTTTATTCTCGGCAATTTGACGATTTGTCTCATGAGCATCAAACAAAATATTAGAATCACTTGGATAATGATAGGCAGAAAAAATCATCGAATTATCGCCAAAAATTTGAACAATTTCCGCATTAGAAAGCTGACGAGCAAAGATTCCCGCCTGTTCAAAATTTTTATTTTCTACTCGCAGCCCCTCATCTTCATGCTTAGAAAATGTTAAATGTATCGAATAAGATTTGTTATCGGGGCCCTTATATTCAGTAATTTTGCATCCAGATAATTGTTCGGTAATTTGTAACAATGAAATCGTTAAAAATGATTCAATGCGTCCCCAATCGTTATCGGTCAGCTTGCCTCTAGCGTTTTCGAGGGTTTTTTTGAACCAGTCTAGCTCATTACCTAGATAGATTCCGAGATTCTTAAAAATAGTTTTATAGTTAATATCGACCTTGATATAATGGGCGTCAACGGCCTTTTCAAGACTTACGCCTGTGAGCGCTCTCCTCAGTAAAGTAGAGACCAAAGCATGACCAGTGAGGCAATCTTCGGCATTTAAAGGCACGGCATGTCTAGCGTGTAATTGCTTGGCAGAGCTACTCACATTTGATTTGCGATAATCATCAATGATATAAAATATTTCATCAGTTTTGTTTTTAAAATCGGGAATTAGTGCCGCCATAACTGCGCCATCCTCAGCAGCTGGGCCGCCAATAAAAGCAACCGCTTTTTTATTTTTTTGCTCCCGATATTGAGAGAAGTATCGAGAGTTTTGAATATCATTAATTTTTATTTCTTGTGATTTGAGCTGCTTGCTACTCTCGTCGTCTCTTGACCCCAATATATTTTTGCTAAGAAACTCATTATTTTGCAGTATGTTATTAGCTATATCCAGAGTCGATTTATCTTTAGTGAGCAATGCTTTTAATGCAGGGTTTTTTTCAATATTTTGAATGTGGCGCAAGACAAATTCTTCAACGCTTCCGCCTTGATTTTTGGCGTAGGTGACCAGATCAAGAAAGATCTTGTTGTTTTGTTTTTCTAGATTCATAAATTAGTGGTGCAGAAGTTTCTTTTTCATAAATAGTTTACATGTTCTAATTTTAAGAATTCTTTGTTCTTAAATTATAAACAATGGCTACATGCTTTAAAAAGTAGTTGCTATCTAATATTTAATAAGCCATGATTTAGCTAGAGGAATGCTTAGTTCTTGTTTAAAGAACAATTCTTTTTTACCAAGAATTATGTGTTCAAAATTTACGAACAATCTTTTGTCCTATGAAATTTGATTTAAAATCCATCGAGACCTTTGTTTATGTTGCTCAGCTCAAAAGCTTCATCCGCACCGCGGAGGCTTTAAAAGTTGCCAAATCTCACATTACAACCAGAATAAATAATTTAGAGAAAATAGCTGGTGCAACCTTGCTGGCCCGCACCACCAGAGAGGTCAACCTAACTAGTGAAGGAGAGGAATTCTTGCATTATTGCAAAGCAATAATGGAGCAAGTTGAACAGTTGGAAGATTTTTTGAATGCTAAAAAAGATATTGATGGGGTCCTGAAAATTGCCTTGCCGCCTTATTTCAGCAGGTATCACATTGTTCCGTATCTAAAAGAATTTTTAGAACTTCACCCTCATTTAAAGTTAGACATTTTTCTTACTGAAAACCCAATGAATATCATTGAAGAGGGATATGATTTACAGGTGCGTATGCAGATTTCTGATGAAGAAAATCTCAAAATCGAGAAATTAATGACCAATCGCAAGGTGATTTGTGCGTCGCAACAATATATAAAAAAACACGGCGCGCCAAAAACACCAGAAGACCTACTCAAGCATGATTGCATAGTTTTTGGTGAAAATAAAATTTGGGAATTTCGCTGTCTAAAAACCAAAAAAATCACCCAATTACGCAAAATGACCAGCAATATCAAATGCAATAATGGCGAGATTATTAAAGAGCTGCTTCTGGCGGGAGGTGGCATTACCATAAAGTCGGCGCGTGATATTGAAAATGAAATAAAAGATGGCAAAATTGTTCTGCTTTTGCAGGATTATGAGGTGATTAACAAAACTTCGTTTTACGTGGTTTACCCTTCTAAAAAATATAAATCGCCGAAGATCAAAGCCTTTATTGAATTTTTTCAAGGAAAATTAGGTGGCTAAAATAAAATTATATCTAGAGCTAATCAGAATAAATCGCCCAGTTGGAATATTACTGCTAGCCCTTCCCTGCCTGTTTGGTATTTTTTTAGCAGCAAAAAATTCGGTTGATTTTTCTGCGGGCGCTTTGATTAAAGATGTGCTGCTTTTTATCATTGGAGCAGTGCTGATGCGCTCTGCAGGCTGCGTCATTAACGATATTTTTGATCGTGATTTTGATACAAAAGTGGTGCGCACCAAATTGCGACCTCTAGCAAGT
>SHWK01000085.1 GCA_009693885.1 Rickettsiales bacterium | reverse complement strand
TTTTACTTAAAAAATTAATTACTACTATTTAAAAAACGATAAAAAGCTACACAATCATTGTTCCCGCGCCCTTCTCAGTAAAAATTTCCATCAATAAAATATTATTAACCATCCCATTCAAAATATGGGCAAAACCAACATTATTTTCTAATGCACGAATACAAGTTTCAACCTTGGGAATCATGCCGCCAGTAATAACCCCGTTAGCAATCATCTGGCGCGCCGTAGCAAGATTGAGATGACTCACCAGCTCACCATTTGGCAACATCACGCCATCAACATCGGATAAAATTATCAATTTTGAAGCATGCAAAGCCGCGGCAACATGGCCCGCAACTGTATCAGCATTAATGTTGAAGGTTTCTCCCGCCTCACCAATACCAATTGGCGCGATCACTGGAATAATATCAGAATCTTCAAACACTGATAAAATTTCAGTATCAATTTTGTGTGGCTCGCCAACAAAACCATAATTGAGGATTTTTTCAATATTAGAATCGGGATCTTTTTTGGTGCGCGTAACTCTTTTAGCGGTAATAAAATTGCCATCCTTGCCAGAAATGCCAATAGCCCTGCCCCCAGCGGAATTGATTTCTTTGACGATCATCTTGTTGATTGATCCAGCCAAAACCATTTCAACCACATCAACAGTATCAGCATCAGTAATTCTCAAGCCATCAACAAAAGAAGTGTTAATGCCTAGTTTTTTTAACATTTGACCAATTTGCGGCCCACCACCGTGAACCACGATTGGATTGATTCCAATCTGCTTCAACAACACAATATTATTGGCAAAATTTTTCAGATTGCTGTCATTGCCCATCGCACTGCCACCAAATTTAATCACGAATGTTTCACCAGCAAATTTTCGCATAAAAGGAAGGGCCTCGCATAATACTTCTGCTTTGCGCGCCCATTCTTGGCGATCTTTTTCTTTTTGTAATTCTAGGCTTTCGATTGGTATTGCTTCGCCTTCTTGTCTTTTGTTCATGTTGGTATTTTGATAATGTTAAAAATTTAAAACTTACTCAAAAAATCATCAATAGCAACAGTTTCAATGCAAGAAAATCTTGTGATTTCTGCTATCGTATCAGAAATTTTTATTTCTGATTTAGGATGATCATTAATAATTATTTTATCAATTGCAACTGATTTTGCCCTAAGGGCTTCAACAGCGCAAAGCGTATGACTCATTGCACCCAAATAATTTTGCCCCAATAACAAAACTGGAATTTTTGTTGCGACGATTAAATCTAAAAATGTTTTATCGCTCGAGATTGGCGTCATTACACCGCCCGCGCCCTCAATCAAAAAATACTCAACTGGTTTTTTAACATTGGCCGCCGAACCGCTCACACGGCCGTTTTGCGCCCATAAAATTCTTTCACCACAAAAATTTTGTAGCTCTGAAAAATTAATCTCAGAATTTTCTATGACCGCAGCAATTGAAGGTGCGAGCGCCGCATTAAATCTCCAAGGCGTGATATTTTCAACATTTTTTATTGAAAATTCTTCACCCAAACTTTGCAAAATTTTTGCTGAATCACTTTGCGGATCATCATATTTGAATCCGCTCGCTATTGGCTTGATTGCATCACAGCTGATATTTTTTGCCCGCAATTTTTCACAAATTTTTGTTAGCAAGAAAGTTTTGCCGGAATCGGTGCCTGTAGCAACGATAAAGTATTGTCCTTTTTTTAAGCTCATTATTTGATATTTGCAAAACTGCCATAAATCGGCCCGAAAACCGCGATTGTAACCCATGCGATCATTCCACCCATTACAAATGTAAGCGTTGGCTGAATCATTCCTACTAAACGATCAATCGAATCGTTGATTTCGCGATCATAAAAAAACTGAATATTTTGTAGCGCATCGCTCATATTGCCGCTATCCTCGCCCACTTTAAACATACGCACTACCAAACTAGGAAACAAACCAGAATACGCAATTGCCTTCGCCAAAGATTGCCCGTCTGAAACTTGTTGCTTAACCACCAAAATACTACGACGCATCGCCGCGTTAGAAACCACCATTCCCGCCGCATCAAGACATTCAATCACCCCAAGACCACTTTTGAAAGTCATCGCAAAAAATTGACAAAATTTGGCTGAATCAATTTTTACCATAATCGGGCCAAATACTGGAATTTTAAGTTTTATTGTATCAATTTTCACCTCTACTTCTGGCGACTTACGCAAAATTTTAATCACCATCATTAATATTGGAACGAATAATAGCAAGACGAGCCAATAGCCTTGCACAAAATTTGAGAAAGCAATGAGAGCTATTGTCGCTGCTGGCATTGAGATACTTTGCATCAATAAAAATCCAGTAACTTTTGGAACGACAATTCCCATCATCACCGCCATAACTGCAACCATAACTAACAAACCAAACATTGGCCCAATCGTTGCCTTTGTGGTTTTGCGCTTTAAATCAGAGCTCCATTTTAGATCATCAACAATACTTGAAAAAGCCTGCGCAAGCTTACCAGTCTTTTCTCCCGCGGCTATCAATCCAACATAAACGGTGCTGAAAATTTCTGGATGCTTTGCCAAGCTTTCTGAAAATAAACTACCTTTTTTGATTGATTCGTGAATTTCATGCATCAGGTTGCGCACTTTGGTAGAATCTGAGGTATCTTTAAGATCAGAAATTGAATCAACGATAGGAACACCCGCCTTGTCTAGCTGCTCAAGGTGAATAAACATTGTTACAAGATCTTTTGTCTTAATGCGCTCAAATACACTAAAGCTTGATCTAGAATTTTTAACCTCATAAGAAATCAGCTCTAACTTGGTAGAACGCAACATCGACAATAATTCTGCAGGATTATCCGCCATCATTTTGCCATTGACATATTCTCCTGTGGCCTTGATTGCCTTATATTTATAGCGATTCATGTCTAAGCTTTTTCATTTTATTGATAATTAATTCGCGCTTTAATTTTGAAATATGATCGACAAAAGTGATTCCATTAAGATGATCAATCTCATGTTGAATGCAAGTGGCTAAAATTCCATCTAATTCAACGGTTTTTTCTTCACCGTGAAAATCTAAAAATTTTACCGTGACTTTTTCAGGGCGAATAACATCTGCGTGCACAGAAGGAAAGGATAGACAGCCTTCATTGTAAGTTGATAATTCATCCGATTTTTTGATGATTTCTGGATTAACAAAAAATAATGGATTGGTATTTACAACATGAACACCTCCGCAACCGTGATGATCGTGGTGGTGGTGCGCCGAATGATCAGTTTGATAATCAACATCCATCACTAAAATTCTTTTTAACACACCAACTTGCACCGCTGCCAAGCCAAGCCCAGCCTCACTATACATTGTTTGCACCATATCGTTCATAAAGCTACGAAGCTCATTATCAACTTTTGCTACAGGCTTTGAAACTTGCTTCAATAAAGGATCGGGAGAATATATTAGAGGTAAAGCTTTCATAAAAATATATAGTTTAGGGATCCCCGTAAAACGGGGCGCAACAAATGTTACGTAAAAATTTATTTACAAACCAGCATCAAAGCTTGCGGATAAAGCTCGTGCTCTTTTTTTAAAATTTTTGCTGTCAGTGTTTCTTTGGTATCGCTTGGCAAAATATCAACCTCCGCTTGCATGATTATCGGGCCCGCATCCATTTCTTCAACAACAAAATGCACTGTGCAACCAGATTTTTTTGCCCCAGCTTTTATCGCATCACCAACTGCATCAGCGCCTTTAAATTGAGGCAATAGCGACGGGTGAATGTTTATTATTTTGCCTCGCCATTGCCGCACAAATTGCGCAGAAAGCAGCCGCATAAATCCCGCAAGACAAATAATTTTGCAATTTCTTTTAATAATTTCTGCACTTAACGCCAAATCAAATTCTACACGCGAAGCAAATTTTTTGTGATCGATGAAAACTGTCTCGATGCCCTGTTCTCTAGCAAATTCAAGCCCTGCCGCATCAGCTTTATTTGAAATTACCAACGCCACTTCTGCAGGAAAATCATTGGTGGTACAAGCATTAACAAGCGCTTGCATGTTTGATCCACGACCAGAAATTAATATTGCGATTTTTGTTTTTTGCATCAATAATTATATTAGATGAGAAGAAATTTTTTTCTCCTCATTATATTTACACTCAAAACATTAAATACAAATGACAAAAAAGTCCAACTCATTCGATTTCGTTGCCCAAAAAAATGGCTTTCTTGGCGTTGAAGAAAAATATCTCAAAAGCCCAAATGATGCAAAAGTTATTGTGGTTCCCTTTGGCTTAGAAAAATCAGTTAGCTATGGCGGAGGCACGCGCAACGGTCCTAAAGCCATCATCAAATCATCACACCAGGCCGAACTTTTCGATGAAGAATTTTGGTATGAACCATTTCGCAAATACGGCGTTGCAACACTCAAAGAAATAAAAATTGATGCCAATATTCCTAAAGCTTTAAAGCAACTCGAAAAAATCACCGCACAAATTCTTGATGCAGGAAAATTCCCACTAATTTTAGGTGGCGAACATTCAATCACCGCTGGATCAATCCGCCCTTTCGTTAAAAAATATCCCGATCTAGCAATTTTGCATTTTGATGCTCATGCTGATCTGCGTGATGGCTATGATGGCGAGCATTTTTCCCACGCCGCCGCCATACGCCGCGTTATGGATAACCCGATCTCCACTTTAATTTCTTGCGGCATTCGCAATATTTCTGCTGGCGAAATTCCTTATTTAGAGGCCAATTCTAAACGCATCAAAATCCACTTCGCCAAAGACCGCCGCAATTGGGATGCTAAAAAAATCGTCGCGCCACTAAAAGGCCGCCCAGTATTTTTAACTTTCGATCTCGATGGCTTAGATTCAAGCTTAATGCAGGCTACAGGCACGCCAGAACCGGGCGGAATGATGTGGGATGACGCACTAGATATTATTCGTGAGGCCAGCAAAATTTGCAATATTGTCGGCGCCGATGTGGTCGAGCTTGCACCCGTCAAAGCCTTCCATTCCTGCGATTTTCTTGCGGCAAAACTATGTTATAAAATCCTCAACTTCGCGCTTCTAAAGGCTCCTAAGCTTTAAGAAAGATTTCGCGGTTGCATTTTATTTTTACATAACTATAGTTTTTTCCTCTTTTTTAACATCAGAAGTACAAAGAAAAATGCCAAGAATTTCAGTAGTTGCCAAAAATTATTCTAAAGCTTTATTTGCAGCAGCTAAAAAAGC
>SHWK01000084.1 GCA_009693885.1 Rickettsiales bacterium | reverse complement strand
GTATATTTTTAAAATGGCGCAAGGTCTTTTGATCTGCGCCATTTTTTTGTTTTAAAATTTCCCCGCAATTTCCTTCCAAATTACAAAATTCAAATTATCATCGCATAAAATTTTCAACTTAAAATTTCTCCAACTTTGTTCGCAGAAAAATCAATCTCCCGCGTTGTAATTCTTCACCTAATCGCCGTTCTTTTTGTTATTTTTAACATATCAGATATCAGGATTGGCGGGCTTGCAAAGCTTATTCCGCTTTTTGATTTGATGATGGTTTTCTACTTCGCAGTTTTTCGTCGCACCTTCGGAATGTGGTTTATTTTTTTGCTAGGAATCTGGAATGATGCGTTAAATGGAAACCCTCTTGGGCTTACTCCTCTGTGCTATATCACCCTTATCAAAATTTTTATTACCTTAAATCAGCGCCTAGTAATTCGTGAAAATTTTAAACAATTATGGCAGCAATTTGCTATTTTTTGTTTTTGTTTTTTATGTTTAAAATGGATGATTTTATCGGTGTTTAATACGGCTTTCTATAGCGTCATTACTATTTTGGTGCAGTTTGTTTTAACTACATCTTTTTATGTTTTGATGCATAAATTTTTTGATTATCTTTATCAAAAACTAATTGAAGAAAATTAAATATAAATTTTACGGAGCATGGGCTCCGCCCCGCATCGCGGGGATCCCCAAGCAATGAATTATAAATCACTAAATGCTGCGCGATATTCGCAAAAATAAAATTTTTAATCGGCGCACCTTTTTAGTCAATGGGGTGCAATCGGCTCTAACCTTTGCCCTGGTTACGCGTTTGAGTTATTTGCAATTATGGAAGCATGGTGAATATTCGGTGCAATCAGATAGCAACAGCATTAAACCAATAATAAATCCAGCGCCGCGCGGAATAATCTTCGATCGCAAAGGTGTAGCGATGGCAATAAATGAAAGTAATTATCGCCTATTGCTTTATCTCGAAAATAAAAAACACACCGAAGGTTTAGTAGAAACGCTAGCCGAAATTCTCGATCTTGATGATGCTGCGCAAAAAACTTTTCATACAAAAATTAAAAACGCGCGGCGTAAAACAATTATTTCTTTGATCGATGGTTTATCTTGGGATGATTTAGCGCGCGTTGAAACCAACATTTATCGTCTTCCTGGTATCTCAATTGAAAGTGGTATCCATCGATATTATCCATTTCCTTATGAGACCGCGCATTTCTTGGGCTACGTGTCACTTCCTTCCGAAAAAGAAATTGATACAAATGAGTCAAATCTATTCATGCATCCCGATTTTCGTCTGGGAAAGGCTGGCATCGAGAGAGTATTCGATGAGGCTTTGCGCGGAAAATACGGCGTTAAATATGTTGAGGTTAACGCCTTTGAAACACCGCTACGCACCTTATCAGTAAAGGCCTCAGAAGAAGGATCGCAGCTGCATTTAACAGTCGATATGGTGCTGCAAAAATTTACTACAGAGCGCATCAAAGATGTAGTGGCATCAGTAGTGGTGATCGATGTTAAAACTGGCGAGATTATTGCTTATGTTTCGAGCCCTTCTTTTGATCCAAATAATTTTGTTGAAGGCATCCAATATCAATTGTGGAAAGAGCTCAGCGAAGATATCCGCAAGCCGCTTAACAACAAGCCAATTGCCGCACTTTATCCACCGGGGTCAACTTTTAAATTGATGGTGGCTTTGGCGGCACTAGAAAATGGCGTTAATCCAAGTAATCGTGTTTTTTGCAATGGCTCTTATCAATCTGGCAAAAGAGCCTTTCATTGCTGGAAAGAGGGTGGGCACGGCTCGGTGGATATGATGGATGGTATTATGCAATCTTGCAATGTGATGTTTTTTACTTTGGCAAATCAAATTGGCATTGAAAAAGTTGCTGAAATGGCCAAAAGATTTGGTTATGGTGAAAAATTTGATATTAGTCTTTATGGCGCCAAAGCGGGCAATGTGGCCTCTCCCGAGTGGAAAGAAAAAGTTTATCATCAGCCTTGGGTTGGTGGCGATACACTAAATACAGCGATCGGGCAAGGTTTTATGTTGGCAACACCTTTGCAAATGGCATTGGTTACGGCGCGTTTGGCCAATGGTGGCGTGCCAATCAAGCCTTATTTGGTGCGCAATCACAATACTCATGAGCAGTTTGATGATTTAAAAGAAGAATCCCTCGTAAAAAATCCTGAGCATCTAAAATTTGTGCTTGAGGGCATGCGCCGCGTGGTTAATGATCCGCGAGGCACTTCTTATTTTAGAAGAATCACCGAAAAAGGCTATGAAATGGCAGGAAAAACCGGCACCTCGCAAGTAGTTTCTAAGCGCGAAAAAGAAATGACCAAAGCAGAAAGTGCTCTAAATGTTAATCAAAATCACGCAATTTTTGTTGGATTTGCGCCAGTTGATAATCCAAAATACGCAATTTCTGTAGTGGTTGAACATGGTAAGAGCGGCTCTAGCGCTGCTGCTCCAATTGGGCATGATGTTTTGTTAGAAGCGCAAATGTTAAACAAAAAGCCAAGATTTTTATAATTTTTTCTTGTAATTTAACTTGTGGCATGTAGGATCGCCGCCCTAGAAAAATTTCGAAAAAAACTTACAAAATATTTAGTAAAAACCAAAAATCTATGCAAAATTCTGGAAAAATCTCACAAATCATCTCAGCTGTAGTAGATGTAGAATTCGAAAATGGTGAAATGCCTGCAATTTATAACGCATTAGTTTGCGATAATAACGGCAAAAAATTAGTTTTAGAAGTAGCGCTTCACATTGGTGAAAAAACCGTGCGCACAATCGCGATGGATTCTACTGATGGCTTAACTCGTGGCCTTAAAGTTGAAGATACTGGCGCGCCAATCACAGTGCCGGTTGGTGCTGCAACTCTAGGCAGAATCATGAACGTAATCGGTGAACCAATCGATGAGCGTGGCCCCATTGTCAGCGTTGATTTTAGCCCAATCCATGCCTCAGCGCCAGAGCTAGTTGATCAAGCCACAGAAACCGAAATTCTTGTTACTGGCATCAAAGTTATCGATCTTCTCGCGCCATATTCTAAAGGTGGAAAAATCGGTTTGTTCGGCGGTGCCGGCGTTGGTAAAACAGTTTTAATTATGGAGCTCATCAACAACGTTGCCAAGGCTCACAGCGGCTATTCAGTATTCGCTGGTGTTGGTGAAAGAACTCGCGAAGGTAATGATCTCTATCACGAGATGATGGAATCAGGCGTTATTGATATCAAGGATCTTTCAAAATCAAAAGTTGCACTTGTCTACGGACAAATGAACGAACCACCTGGAGCCCGTGCCCGTGTTGCTCTAACCGGTCTTTCACAAGCAGAATATTTCCGTGATAAAGAAGGTCGCGATGTGCTTTTCTTCGTCGATAATATTTTCCGTTTCACGCAAGCTGGTTCAGAAGTATCTGCATTATTGGGTCGCATCCCTTCAGCTGTAGGTTACCAACCAACATTGGCAACTGAAATGGGTATGATGCAAGAGCGAATCACTTCTACAAAACGTGGTTCAATTACTTCAGTGCAAGCGGTTTATGTTCCAGCGGATGATCTTACCGATCCCGCGCCCGCAACATCTTTCGCGCATTTGGATGCAACAACAGTTCTATCGCGTCAAATCGCCGAAATGGGGATTTATCCAGCGGTTGATCCACTTGATTCAACTTCGCGCATCCTTGATCCGCGCGTTGTTGGTGATGAGCATTATCAAACTGCGCGAGAAGTTCAACGCGTTTTGCAAGCCTATAAATCATTGCAAGATATCATTGCAATTCTTGGTATGGATGAGCTTTCCGAAGAAGATAAGCTTACTGTGGCACGCGCTCGTAAGATTCAGCGTTTCTTGTCACAACCTTTCCATGTGGCCGAAGTTTTCACTGGCTCTCCAGGCAAATTGGTCTCACTAAAAGATACTGTTTCTGGCTTCAAAGCAATTTGTGCTGGCGAATATGATCACCTTCCTGAATCCGCTTTCTATATGGTCGGATCAATCGAAGATGTGATTGCTAAAGGTGAAAAATTATTAAAAGATACAAAATAATTCTTAAGGCGAACTTTAAAAACTCGCCTTAGTTTTTAAACAAATAAAAGATGCTAAAAATCGAAATCATTTCTCCTACAGGTGTTATTTTTGAAGGTCAATGCTCTATGGCCGTGGTTCCTTCTGCTGCTGGAGAAATTGGCGTTATGCAAGATCACGAAGCCTTTGTTTCTTCACTTAAAGAGGGCAAAGTTGTGGTTTATAATGATAAACAAGAAGTTGTAAAAGAAGTTGATGTTACGGGTGGCTTTGCCGAAATTAGCGATGGTCAAAAATTGATAGTGTTGGTTGATTAATTGGCAGAAATATTCCTCTAGCTGATCACAAAATTTTCTTAAAATCCGCATCTGGCATAATCTTGTTAACAATCGTGCGCCTTGCAATCAGATATCCTAACAGGCTAGTTATAACAATATTTAGTGTAATAATTGCCAAAGTTTTAGTCAGCGAAACCCAAGAAAATTTCTCCAACTCTACAGCCAGCAGAATCAGCGGAATAATATAAAAATTACTAATTGTTACAATATGCAGCATTGTAAAAACATCCTTGGCGCGATAAAATGCTATTGCGGCAAGTGCGAGAAGGGTTGCGCCTAAAATTCCTAAAATCCATGTGACAATAATCATGTTTTTTTGCGATTAAATAATAAAAACAAGATCGCAACAAATTGCAGTAAAAATAAAATTATAATAATGTCGAGCATTGCGTCAAAGTTGGTGACGGCGTTGAGTAGAATGAGGATAATGAAATTAGTAAAAACGAAATAAAATCCAGTGATTTTTTCATAAACATTGCTTGAGGTCGCGATTCTAAATGCTATAGCTGCCAGCGCAAAAATAATTGATAGTGAAATTATAATAGACATTTTTAGTTTATTTTAACTTTTTTAAAGGATATTTTATTAAAATATTGCGGATGCGTATGAGATATAACTTCTTTGGTTTGTTCAATGTTATCACCGCTTAGTTCAGAATTTATAGTGATATTTTCTGTGCAATCATAAGGCAATTTTTTTGTTCTTTTGAGATAGATAAATTTGTTCATATTTTGCTCAATATTAGCATAAATTTTATCCGAAAAAATATGACCCTGTGTCAAAACCGTGATATCTGGGTTGCCATTTTTGTTAAAAAAATCTTGGATTTGATTTTTATAAAATGGATAATGGGTGCAAAATAATCCAACAGCGCTGATCTTGCTAAAG
>SHWK01000083.1 GCA_009693885.1 Rickettsiales bacterium | reverse complement strand
GGACTTTCAATGAATAATAGCAATGAAGCCCATGATTTTATTCTATCTTTTAAGTCAGAATTGAGCCCTTCGATATTAGGAATTAAGTCTGGATTATTATTAATGATTTTTCCGATTAAAGGTGAAATCTTTTGATGAAATTCTTCATTTGATTTCGATTCAACATTGATTTTTTCTAAAAAATCAAAGATTTTTTTATTTTTTAATAAGTGGTATGCAGTTTTTTCATTCGAAAATAGTTCATGGGCATCTTCATTTGGGGATAATGGTTTATTAGCAGCAAAGTTGAAAAATTTAAAGAGAAGGCTTATTGATTCTATTTTAAGGCTTTCACATTGTTTTCGAAATTTAGTTAAGCCCTCAAAATTCTGTTCTGATTGCATTTTTGGAACCCAATAATCGACATAATAATTTGAGTCCTGGAGATCACTTTTTTTTCCAGTTAATTTATTAAAACCGATACTAGTTCCTCTATAGCAAGAGGAGGGAAGTTCTAATTCGGTTCCTTCGCCCAGCCAAGTTCCGATTAATTTTGCTCGACAAGATAGCGGATCGGATTCATATGTAGAGAATGTGAAATTTTTAAGTACCGTTTTAGGTAGAGCTTGAGTTATGCCAAAAACACATAGTGCAATTTCTTGTGCCGGGGCTGCAATAAAAATGCGATAGCCTTCTTTTTCAATGCATATTGCCTTCAATAAAAACAAAAACATTTTTTTGTTAGTTTCATCACTTATGAACTTTATAAATTGGGTGACAGAAATGTCGCCATCAGGCAATGAGTCAATATCTTCTAGAGTAGAACCTTTGTCATCATCACTTTTTTTCCAAAAATCACTTAGCCATGTTCGTATTGCCTCTTCGGCTTGAAAGCCATCTGGAAGGTTTAGCAATGTGTGCGAATAAAAATTCCCAAATCTTCCGGTCATAGGGTCTTTGCCAATATAGACACCATGACAAAGTATTTTTCCTGCATCAGGTGTATCTAAAAAGGCAAGCCTAACAGGTGAAGTTAAGCACGTTTGTTCAGTAGGAATTACATTTTGAGGGAGGGCATAACCTACATATGAAATCGTGGCTTTTAAGCGGTCTGGTGCGACATTTGGGGAACTGGCACGAATTTGAAATCCGCTGCTTCCTCCGACGCTTTTTCCCGTACGGCAAGAGGTGTAATAAATTTGTTTCATGTTGTTTCCATTAAATAAAATTTAAAGTTCAAATCGAAGGAATATAACCGTTTTTCCATAACAACCAAAGCAGAGGGTCTGCCACGTTTTTAGGGTTAACTCGGTCAATTTGCAGATCACTTTTTGGGGATTGACCAAGAGCAGATAATGCAAAAAAACAATGGGACTTAAATTTACTTTTGGCTAAATTTGCTAACTTAGGGCTTTCCCATTCTTTTGTACATTCAATTACTTCCTCAGAAAGTTTTTGGATATTTTTAAGATTGAATCCGCCTCTGTGCACGTTGTTTTTTCGTAAAAGAGAACTTGGAGAAATTAATGACTCGATGAGGTCTAGTTTTGAAAAAGCAAATGCGGCAGGAACTGAAATTTTTTCCCCAGGCTTTAACCCGCCTTTTGATTGGAATAAATTTACCACTCTTGAAATCATGTCAGACGCATCAAAATCAATTTTTTTATCGTTTGACTCTTTAGAATGATCAGGAAGCTTATCTCTTATATGATCAAATTGCATTGGATCTATCAGGAAAATAATTCCGCATGAATTTAAAAGATATCTGCAAAGTTGTTCAAGTGCTTCTGGATCCTGGAGATCTTCTCCGGCGGCGTCAAAGATAACAAGGTCCATTGATACTACTGGTTTATAAAAGGATGTTAATTTTTGGAAATTTGTTTTTGGAAATTCCAACCTATAAATCAAAGGAATTCGAAGCGCAGCATCTTGACGAGCAGATGCACTTTGATCAATTGCTACACGTTTACCATTTCCATAAAGCCTCGCTCCATAGCGCTCTCTGTATAGCTTTTTGGAACTTATCTGCTTATCCTCTTTTACAGAATAAGTTTCTTGGTCGTATATTGTGAATCCAACTTCATCTGCATATCGGTTTTCAAGTTCGTTTAATAAAACACCAAAATAATTGCTTTTCCCAGAACTTCTAGCACCAATTATGGCAATTGTCTTACTATTTAACTGCCCACTTGCAGTTGCGTGTGGTAAATACATATGGCAATTCGGGCAGATTTTTTTATGCCCACTTTTCCAATCATCAGCAATGTATGTTTTTCCAAATAATTTTTCTAACCATGAAAACTCTGACGGTTCTGTTATTGCACCTAATTCTAGATCTGGCCTTCCTAGAAAATTGCCCATCTTTGAATCTTTAATTTGGGGTAAGGTTGGATCCGTGGTCCTTCTAGGAGCCATTGATAAATGAAACCTATTGAAACAAAATGGGCATGTTGCTTTACTTAATGGGTTTATAAATGCCATCTAATGATTTTTCCTAAAAAAATTATTCTTCTTCTATTTCCAACCAATTGGAAAATTCATCATTTAATGGAAATAAACGAACTCTCCATTTTTCAGATAAATCATCCTCGGGTTTAAATGAATATTGAAACGGGGATTCTGGGGAGCATGTTGTACCTTCGGGGATTGTTAGAATAGTAGTGCCGTTCTTTTGGTCCAAAGGGATGCCGCCTGATTTTGCAACTAGGATAAGGCTCGGTAATGTTGTTTTAATGCTTGGCGTGATTTTTAATAAGTATTCTTTGGTGGGCATAAACCATTTGTTTATATTCGATATTCGGTATTTAATTGAACAGCATTGACCGAGTGGGAAAAATTTCCGTGCGCCTGGAGAATAGCCTGATGAATGGTATTCTTCGTCGCCTTGTTTAATAATTGCAAAAACACTTATATAAAATGGTTTAAAAGATGGAATTTTTCCGCGAAAACCGCCATTACGTTCATATTTGTATCGTGGGTAATTAATTTTTTTTGATTTGGCATCATCATGAGCTTCTGGAAAAGCGTCTTGTCGAAAAGCAATAAGGACAGACTCAGATTTTTGGGGCCACTTCCAAGTTGCAAATAGTTCGTTTTCAGTTAATGCAATTTTGAGTTCATCAACATCGTCAAACCAGTTTAGTGTAGTACATTTTCCAGCAACTACTATCGGGCCCGCTAAACTAACAGGTAATAGGTGAAGCAAATTATTTAGGTCAATTTTTCCTCGGGCAGAATAGGGCCCTAAACTGGGTATTCTGGTCCCTAGTGTATTTAAATCAGAGATAGACAAAAGCTCGCCCATTTTCTATTTAGGCTTATTAATGCAAGTATAAACTTGGACGCCCGTCTTTACTGTAGCTTCCCATGATATATCTACTTCTGATCCTTGGCGTGTAATCGTTAAATGGGATACGGGCTTAGGTAATTCATTCGGTGTGGTTAATATTGAACCACCTTCTGAATAAATCGGTTTGCCGTCTAATCCACTATAAACCACCACTACTAAATAACCATATTGTTGACCATTTATAAGTTTAGAGTCTATTGCTGATTTTAAAGTCACCGAACTCAAAAGTTTTCCTTCCCCCCTTTTTTTTGGCGCAGATTTATCATCCCGCCATACCTCAACACTGATTGCTTTTTGAGGTAATTCCCATTCAAGTGTGACAGTTTTATTTCCTGGAATGACTTTTAAATCAGTAGCATTTGAAATAAATATTATTGGCCCAATTGTAACTGGGGTACGTGATATGGAAGCATCTCTCCTTGAATATACACTGTAATAATAAATTTCTCCGGGAATCATTTGGTTGTCTGTAAAAGTCAACCCTGAAGTTTTTCCGATAGTATGATCAGGGTTAAGAGTTGCAGATTCTAGGCCGGTTTTGCGTGAGATTTCATACGAAATTTCACCTTTGGCTGTGGTCGAAACCCAATTGAGTATGATTCCTCTTGGTGTATGAATTACAGAAAATTTTGTTGGTGGTGCTGGATAGCATAAGGCCGACGCTTGTTGAGCATCTTTATAATCTTTGCAAGACGATAACGCTGCTGAAAAGCATTCATACCCTTCTTCAGTTTTTCCAGAATTTAATAAAAGTTGACCCGCATGAAAGTTGGTTTTTGCATTTTCGATTATTTTTTTTAAGCGTACTTCTGAATCTAAAGAAAAAGAGAGTCCTGGGAATGATTGCTTTAAGCAGACTAGAAGTTCAAAAGCTTTGAAACATCTTCCCGCGCTAATTTCAGCATCAATGTTTGCTTGGGTTTGTTCTTGTTCTTTTTTGACTCTAGTAATTTCAGCATATCTTTTTTTTATATCTGGGAAATCTGGCCAAAAGACTTCGGCTTTTTTTAAAATAGATATTCCTGAATTGCAATCACCTCGAGAAATAGCGATATCAGCGTCATTTAAAAGACCAAGAACTTCTGGGACTGAGGTTAGCGAAAATCCGCATTTTGAGCACACTTGGTTTTTTTGATCGTTTAAATTGCTGCATTTTGGGCAATCAATGTAAAGAGGTTTACCACACTTTGAACATGCTCTTTCTTCTTTTTCGTTTGAATGTCCACACGAACTGCAATTTTTGAGGTTTAATTTTGACAAGAAATTTACAATATGGCTTCTGGCATCGTTAGGAGATATGCCTTTTGCAGTGGCTTTGCTTATTAACACTTCCATTACTTTTGTAGATACGCTACCGCCCGCGCATGACAATTCAATTAGTTCATTTAATTCGTCAAGTTTGGCTGCTTCGAATGAATTGTCGTATTTTTCTTTCCCTTCTTGAGTTTTAAACAAATTAAGACAATGACCTATTAATTCTTGTTTTGCTGTTATATCCGCAGTCTTGTTGTTAACTTTTTGGATTTCATCAGAAAAGTTTTTTGCTTTATCTGCAAGTAAAGTATGTTTTAATTCTTTGGAAAGCCCTAAAAAATCGTATAAATTGGAGAGTTTTAAGAAATTTAACCTGTCGCATATTTCCTTGTACATGCCTTTATCGATATATAATTTAGTTTTTTCCGGCGTTATATTATCTGTTATTGATATTTTTAAAAGTATTCGTGCTCTCACTTCTTTTTCTGAAAATTTACCTTTAAATTTATCGATTATGTTTTTTACTTGGATTTCTTTAATAAAACCGTCTGGAACAAAAATTTCTAATGTTTCATCAAGATCTTGTAGAGCTTTTTTTTTGCTATCGGCTTGTATTTTTTTTGCTGCGGTGGCCATTTCATCACGAAGTACGATTTCTTCGAGCATTATTCTTCGGATATCGCCTAAAAGACTAAGGTTATTTTGAGCAAGTCTTCCTTTTGTAGGGTGATTACGCTC
>SHWK01000082.1 GCA_009693885.1 Rickettsiales bacterium | reverse complement strand
TCGCCGGGCTCCCCTTGGAAATGGTGGAGGTTCAACAAACTGCGGAAGAATTGCATCAAGAAATGCTAGAGGCGGCCGCCAATTTGGAGTTTGAAAAAGCGGCATCCCTACGGGATCAAATTGCAAGGCTGCAAGGAAAAATCGTCGCCTCCCCTCAGGGGAAAAAAAAACAGGGACGCAAAACCCCCCGCGGCCCGGGCAGGAACATGGTTTAAGGTTCTTCGTAGGGAATCGCCTAGAGGTGATTTGGCATCGGCGGGCGAGAAGGAAGCTGTGAAGTCCTAAAGGATCGGTAAGATCATTGAAGAGGGAAACACAAACCAACGAGCAGCACTTTCAACCACTCTTGACTAGGTGAAAATATCAAACCGTAAATTAATTATTTCTGGATATTAACTATGAGGATTTAGTGCTATACCGCACGGAAGTTATACGGTTGCAATCGAACCGACAAACGGGCTAGGGCCCAGGATATCCTTCCAACGATTAGTCATACTTGCAAAAAAATCGGCAAAGATCCAATTGACTTTTTGGTCCAACTTATCCTCAAAACGAAACCCATCACCCTCTACGACATTACCCCACCGATACCCAGGCTGACTTAGGCCCGGTAAACAGATACAAAAAAGGTTCGGTTTTGGCTTTCAACAGACAAACCAAAAAAACTTCTATAGAATAGCCCAACCGATTCGCTATTGCCGAAAAGCTACCCAATCGGATACCATACCCAAAATCCCGTTCTAAGTACTATTCAGGGGAATAGACCAAATTGGAAAAAATGGTTAAATCGATGCAAACAGAAACAATAATTGAAACATTGCCAGCCAAAATTAAGTCAATTAAAAGGCTTATAAAAGAAGAATATTTAAACGATACTAAAAGACAATGGCTAATAGGTTTTTCTGGGGGAAAAGACAGCACGCTTTTACTGCATTTAATTGTCGATGTATTAATGAATATATCACCAGAGCAAAGAACAAGGCCAATTTATATAGTATCAAATGACACCCGTGTAGAATCGCCTGTCTATTTAGCTCAGGTTAATAAAACAATTGATAAATTAAAGATATTCTTTGAAACATTTAAATTACCAGTAACTGTAAGTATAACCACACCAGACCCAGAAAAAACTTTTTGGGTAAACATACTGGGCAAAGGATATCCAGCACCAAATAGAGTTTTCAGGTGGTGTACCGACAGAATGAAAATCGAACCTACAACTTTCTTTATAAAAAACATGGTCAATAAGACAGGTGAATGCCTATTATTTTTAGGAGTACGAAAAGCAGAATCGGCCGCAAGAAACCAACGAATTAAAGAATATCAAGAAAAATCAAATAATCAATATTTTAACAAACACAATGACATACCGAATTGCATTATATGTACACCAATAGTAAATTTATCCGATAATGAAGTATGGCAAGCTTTATTAACCTGCCCCCCTTCATGGGGTGGAAGCCACAGAGATTTGGTAACCCTATATAGGAATGGAAAGGGGGGGGAATGTCCGTTTGTGACGGACAAGACCGAAGCTCCGTCTTGTGGCAGCGGGTCAGCAAGATTTGGATGCTGGACTTGCACTGTTGTCGAAAAAGATTCAAGTCTTGAGGGTCTTATAGAATCAGGATTTGAAAATTTAGAACCATTAGTAGAATTTAGGAATTTGCTTAAGGAAGTTTCAAACAACCCAAACAATAGATTAATGGTAAGAAGAACAGGTCAGATCGGTCCGGGCCCATTAACAATTGAAACACGGAAAATGCTACTTCAAAAACTACTTGAAATCCAAGAAACTATAGGAACAGAGCTGATAATTCAAGCAGAAATACGAATTATTAAAGATTGGTGGCAAAAAGATGAAACAACTTTACTTATTAGACAAGTAAATCTTTTATGAAAGGTTAAAAATGGAACTCCCGGCATGCTTCGTTGATATAGAATCACGAGAAATCATTGAAGTATTATGCAAAAAAAACGGAATAGATATTAGACTACTTGAAGAATTAATAGATACTATGCAAGGGTTTAGTGGCTTACGCACTAAAGAGGGAGTAACATTTAATATTAACGAAATTATTGATTCATTTATAAAAAGATCAACAAAGGACCAATCTAATTAAAAGCGTATTTTACAGTAACATTTGATTTTGCATGGAGGTTTTTTAATGTATTTATCTAGAATAAAATTTGAGAATTGGAAAAAATTCAAAGAAGCAGAATTTATATTCAAACCACCCCAACCGGGAAGGCCTCTAGTTTTAATTGGAGCCATGAATGGAACTGGAAAAACAAGTTTTTTATTTGGGTTATATTTAGGCTTATTTGGGTCAGCTGGTTTAAGACATACTGAAGGATTTGAATCATATTCCAACGGAGATTTTGCATATTATAAAAAAGCCATACAGCAACTTAGAAGAAGATGCAAAAATGACACTCCAATAGAAATGACAACCGAACCAGATGACCCAACGACAATTGATATTACTTTTAGCCCATCCGGGAAATCAAAACCTGGAGAAAAAGAAGTTAGAGTTATAAGAAGATGGTTTTTTACAGGCAATAACCAACCAAGAACTGGGGAATCATTTGAGACTCTTGAATTATTCATTGAAGGAAACCCAATAAAATTTCCAAATACAGAGGAAGGAAATGCAAGAATTGAACGGTATTTATTTAACCCGGATTTAATGCCTGCGTTTTTCTTTGACGGAGAACAAGCCCAAAAACTTATATCTAATTCCGGTGGAGATGGAATGAAAAGGGCAGTTAATGTAATGTTTGGGACTACAATAGTACAAGAAGCCCTTGAAGCAATTAAAAATTATTCCTTAAATTCAGCTACTAAAACAGGAGGAAAAAGGGCAGCAACGGCCATCGAAACAGAGCTTAAAGCAAAAGTTGAAGCCCGTGATATTATAGAAGATAACATCGTTGAAAAGGAAACTGCAATTAAAAATTTTGAAGAAAGTAAAAGTGTTTTTGAAAATCAAAGAGCACTAATAAATGAAGATTTACAAAAAATTGGGGGAGGGAGAGATTCAAATATTACTAAATATGGGGCACAACTAGAAGAAGCTACTACCGAAAAAAATAAAATGGAAAAAAATCTACTTAATATAATATCAAAATTGGGTTTAGGTCTTGGCCTTTCGCGTTTATCAAATACCTTACAAAGCCGACTTAAAAGTGAGGACGCTAGGGAAAAATGGGAACACCTTAGGGACGGGACACTATCTAAGAAGGAAAACATATTAGCATTAGCATTGCCTGAACCTTATGAAAATGATGCTTTACTATCCAAAATTACTGAAGATAACTTTAATAAATTAAAGGTGAGGTTCTTGGGCGCTTTAGATTCTATCTTTGATCCAATACCTGACCATTGTGCTAAGATATATATTTTGGGTCATGTTAAAGGTGACCAGAGAGTAAGGCTTATAAAAAGCCTATCCCATTTTATGGAAATTTCTTTCAATTCAATAAAGACAGACGCCACTCGAGTTAAACAATTAAAAGAAAAAATTTCAGATATACTATTGATAAAGGAGAGAATAGGCAACATAAGTGTCCAATTAAAGGAGTTAACTGACAAATTTACTAATTTTAACAATCAGATTTCTTTCCTGTCAAAACAAATTGGGGGATTAGAAAATGAATTAAAGTCATTAAAAACCGATCTTGGCCTTGTTAACAAAACAATTCATGAATTTCAAGCTAAATTGATATTAATTGTACCTGAACAAATGCGCCTAAATGTAGCTGAAAGGTTACGCAATATTCTCACATTATTGTATGACCGTTTAAAACCAATAGCTTCGGAAAGACTTGAAGCGTATATTTCACAACATTTTGTAAAATATGCTGATGAACGGTTTAAAGACGGCAGTATAGTTTTTTCAAATAATGGAATTCCTATGTTTTCTTCTCCACAAATTCCAGAAACTCCAATACAAAACATGAGTGGCTTTGAAAGAAGGTCATTTGGAATTGCATTTTCAACTGCGTTAATTGAAATTACAAAAAAAAGACTACCTTTAGTTATTGATACTCCTATTGGCAATGCTGATTCTTTATATAGATCTAGGTTACTTAATGAATTATCATCTATTGATCTAGACCAAATTATTATTCTACCACACGACAAAGAAGTCGATGAAGATTTGATTGAAGAAATTGATTCAAAAATAAATCAAAAGTTTTTATTAATATATGATGAACACACTGATTCATCAAATGTTTATCCTGATAAATATTTTGGGGATTTATAATGAATTATGAAATTAAAATGAAAATTCTTCAATTAGAATTTAAAAATTTAAAAATACATGCGGAATTTGAGGAAAATCTCAAGTTTAAGCTTGGTTTTACTACAAAATATGAAGCAGCCAGGCTTTGTATGGGTAGATCCCTTGCTGAAATTGGCCCACTTCACTTATCGAAAACTATTGGAGAAACGGTTAAAACTGGAATTGATGGGAAAATCCTATTTGGTGAAGATATTGACCTCTGGATTTCATTATTTGTTTTAAACGACAATTTGACTAATGACAATTCCTACGATGATTTAAAAAAAGTAATTGAATCTCATTGGGCAAGAGGTTGCCAATTGCTCAAAAATGATTTCGAAAGTGTAAAAGAAGACACTGATAGGTTAGCGGCTTTTCTAGTTGAATATCTTCCTAAAAATGGGAATGTTTCGGAAGATATTGGAGTTATAACAAAACCTGGTGAAATTAGATTACATGTTGGTTCTGTTTCTAAATCTATTCCTTCTGAAGATATTATTGATTTCTGCATTAATGGCCAAGGTATTGCACCTCATATTGCTTTAATGGGAAAAAATGGAAGCGGAAAAACAACCACAGGTATTCAGATGGTAAAAGAAATTATTACTAAAACTGGCATTCCATTTATATTGATAGATCCAAAAGGCGACTTTATTAATAACGGACAACCAGATCAACATATTCGAAACATAGGACCTAATATTAATTTTATTGAGGTAGGGGTAAATCCTATTCCATTGGATTTTCTTCCTAAATCGGACACTAACTCCTTTAGCATTAATCTTTCAACATCCGTTTTAAGAGATTCTTTTTCGTTAACCTGCAACAATTCTGGCGAAGTTCAACTTAACATGCTTTCTGTTGCTATTGAAAATACAATTAGGACCGCAAGGGAACGGACTATTTCTTCAATTAAGGACAATTATGTTCGGGAATTAGAAAAATATTCTCGGCCCCAAGACTCTATATTTAGTAGGCTTAGCGATTTGGCCAAAAATAATATATTTGTTCCTGACATGGATCCACATGAGTTTTTTTCTTATTCCTGGGTTCTTAGCTTT
>SHWK01000081.1 GCA_009693885.1 Rickettsiales bacterium | reverse complement strand
ATTAAATAAGTGACCAATATTTAACTGTTAAATCGACGATATAAAATTTTTAATTCAGAAATTTTCTTGGTTTTCTCGCGCTCATTTTGTGAATTGAAGGCATCTACCACACATGAATCTAGATGAGCTTCCAGCATAGTGGCTGCAATTGAAGCGATAGCTGATTTTGCGGATTTGAGCTGTTGCAAAATATCAGGGCAGTAACGCCGTTCAGTGATCATTTTTTTGATTCCTTCAATCTGTCCAGAGATACGATTTAGGTTTGGCAATAAATTGTTGTGATCGGGATGTTTTGTGGTTCCGCAGCAACTCTTCTTTTTTTTAGGAATGACTAAGGATTTATTTAGATTTTTACTCATAGTTTTATTTTTAGATATTTTTAATTAAGTCAACCCATTGACATTATATACTATACTACCATATAGTATATATCAACTATAAATTTTAAAATTTAAAAACATGATGCAAAAAATTCTTTTAACGGTTCTATTCGTGATTTATGCCTCATCAGCTTTCGCCAAAAGCTACGATTTAGAAATTAAACAACAGAATGTATTCATCGCAGGAAAAGCGGTTGAAGCAGTTACAATAAACGGATCAATTCCTGGCCCAACATTACACTTCAAGGAAGGCGAAGATGTCATAATGAATGTAAAAAACTCAATGGATGAAACAACCTCTATTCACTGGCACGGAATTTTGCTTGATGGCCAATTTGATGGCGTGCCTGGCTTAAATGGATTTCATGGCATCGCACCACACACAATTTTTACCTATAAATTTAAAATTCGTCAAAAGGGAACTTACTGGTATCACTCACATTCTAACTTGCAGGAAGCTCAAGGAGCATATGGTTCAATTGTGATTGAACCAAGCGAAACTAAAACTGATCGTGATTATGTCATCGTTCTTTCTGATTTCAGCGAAGAAAACCCAAATACGATTTTAAACAATCTCAAAATTGATTCTGGATATTACAACTACAACAAGCGCACAATTTTTACTTTTTTTTCTGATATAAAAAAGAACGGATTTTCTGCTACACTACGTGATTATATGGACTGGGGTTCAATGCGCATGGACCCTACGGATTTATCTGATGTTGCAAAATATCACTTCTTGGTTAATGGAAAAACTGCCGATCAAAACTGGACAGAAATTTTCAAGAAAGGCGAAAGTATAAAACTTCGCTTCATCAACGCTTCGGCGATGACAATTTATGACGTTTCAATCCCTGGTTTAAAAATGAAATTAGTGGAAGCGGATGGTCAGCCAGTTAAACCAACTACAATTGATGAATTCCGTTTTGGTGTTGCCGAAACTTATGATGTGATGGTCGAACCAATAGAAGAAAAAGCTTACACAATTTTTGCTGAATCAATTGACCGCACTGGTTATGCTAGAGGAACTCTAGCCCCTAAAATGGGAATGGCTGGAAAAATTCCACCAATGCGATCAAGGGCAGTTTTAACAATGGCTGATATGGCAATGGAAGGAATGGATATGGCCAAAGGGATAAATAATATAAAAAGCGGCTGGGCTGAGCGCGGCACTCCCAAAGGCAATAAGGCACTAGAATATTCTGATCTAAATTCTCTTCATCCTCAAAAAGACTTAAGAACACCAACTCGCGAAATCGAATTCAAATTCGGTGGCAGCATGAATCGTTATATCTGGACGATTAACGGCAAGAAATTTCTTAAACCAACGCATCTAAAATATGGTGAGCGTGTGCGCTTGAAATTTGTTAACGAAACCATGATGGCGCATCCAATCCATCTTCATGGCATGTTCATGCAACTTGAAAATGGTCAGACCATGCAATGGATGCCGAATAAACATACAGTGATTGTTCCGCCGGCACAAACTGTCTCGCTGCTTTTAACTGCTGATGAAGCCGGCGAATGGGCTTTCCATTGCCACTTACTTCTTCACATGGCAAGCGGCATGATGACCAGCGTTACTGTTGATAAAGAAGGTAAATAATGAAAATAAAATTCTTCTTAAAAGCATCTTTGTTATTTTTCTTCTTTGGCGGAATTGCTTTTGCTCAAGAAGCAAAACAAGGAATGAATCATGGAGACGATCATCAACAGATTTATCATGCCTTTACTTTAGAGGCTGATGTTGGTGAGGCGCGTGATGGCAGATCAAAAGGCTTCGATCTTTCTGGTTGGGTTGGCGGTGATTACAACCGCTTATGGATTAATTCCGAAAAGAAAAATTACGGAAAATATGAAGAAAAATTTGAAGCCCAAGCGCTATATAGTCACAATTTTGCACAGTTCTGGGATGCACAAATTGGTGTTTCTCACGATTTCAGCACCGACTTTACCACGCATAAACTAAGTTATTTAACCATTGGATTTGAAGGTCTTGCCCCGCAAATGTTTGAAACCAAAGCGCAGGTTTTTCTGAGTGAGAAAGGTAATTACAGCGCCAGATTAAAGCAGGAAGTTGATATTTTTATTACGCAGAAACTGATCACGCAGCCTTATTTTGAGACCGAACTTTTTGCACAAGATGTGAATGAATTGGAAGTTAAATCCGGTATTTCTGATTTAGAAATCGGAGTCGAAACCCGCTACGAAATCACCAGAAAATTTGCTACGTATTCTGCGCTTCGCTATCATACCAAAACTTTTGGTACAGCAGATTTAGCAAAACAACTTGGCCAAAGAGTTGATAATTTTATTGTTGCCGCAGGGATAAGATTAAGATTTTAGTAAGGTTTGGCAGATTCTTTTGCTAAAAAATCGTCTAAAATTCTGCTGAGAGCTATAATTTCTCCCTCCTATTGTTGAATAAACCTTGTGTGGTAGGGCTTATTCAACAATGAGGTTAATAAAACTTTGGGTTGGTGCGTAAAAACTCTCATTCAAATTTTTATCTCTTCAAATCAAAGTGATCTGCATTCATAACCTTTGTCCAAGCTTTTACAAAGTCTTTGACAAATTTTTCCTTTCCATCATTGCTTGCATAAACTTCAGCAATTGTGCGAAGTTCAGAGTTTGAGCCAAACACTAAATCAACTGGAGTTGCCTTCCATTTAACTTCGTCAGTTTTTCTGTCGTGAGCTTCATAGATTCCTTCAAGCTGGTCGGACTTTTTCCACTCAACTGACATATCAAGCAAATTAATAAAGAAATCATTGGTAAGTGTGCCAGGTTTTTTGGTTAAAATTCCATATTCAGAATTATCTGAATTTGCACCCAAAACCCTCATGCCACCAAGAAGTGCAGTCATTTCTGGAGCTCTCAAATCAAGCAGGTAAGCGCGATCAATCAAGGCATTAATTGGCGAAACCACGGCATCTTTGCCATAATAGTTTCTGAAACCATCAGCTTTAGGTTCTAAAGCTGCAAATGCTTTAGTATCTGTCTGCGTTTGCTTTGCATCACCTCTGCCAACTTGAAAAGGAACCTTGATATTAAAGCCAGCATCATGCGCTGCTTTTTCAATCGCAGCATTTCCGCCAAGAACAATAACATCAGCAAGAGAAACTTTTTTGCCGCCAGTTAAGGTTTTGTTAAAATCACTTTGGATTTTTTCTAAAACTTTAAGAGATTTTGCTAATTCTTGCGGATTATTAACCTGCCAATCTTTTTGTGGTTCTAGGCGAACACGTGCACCGTTAGCTCCACCACGCATGTCAGTAATACGGAAAGATGCGGCAGAGGCCCAAGCAGTTTTAACCAGTTCGCTTGTAGTTAATCCAGATTTCAGAATTTTGGTTTTTAAATCTTCAATTTCTGAAGTATTAATTAACGCATATTTAACTTCAGGAATTGGATCTTGCCAAATCAAAACTTCTTTTGGCGAATCTTTACCTACATATCTGGCGCGTGGTCCCATATCGCGGTGAGTCAACTTAAACCAAGCCTGAGAAAAAGCTTTTTCAAATTCTTTTGGATTTTCTAAAAAGCGTTTGGAAATTTCGCGATATTTTGGATCTTCTTTTAGTGACAAATCTGTAGTTAACATAATTGGAGCATGTTTTTTTGAAGAATCATGCGCGTCAAGAACGGTATTAGCTGCTTGGTTTTTTTCAGGAATCCACTGAATTGCGCCAGCCGGGCTTCTAGTTTGAACCCAGTTGTAAGCAAATAAAGTGTTTAAATAACCCATCGTCCATTTAGTTGGATTAGCATTCCACGCACCTTCCAAACCGCTGGTTATGGTATCAGCACCTTTACCGCTGCCGCATTTATTTTTCCAACCAAAACCTTGAGCTTCAATTTCACTTCCAGCAGGTTCAGCGCCAACACATTTATTAACTTTATGTGCGCCGTGATTTTTACCAAAAGTGTGTCCACCTGCAATCAAAGCGACGGTTTCTTCATCATTCATCGCCATATTGCCAAAAGTTTCGCGAATTTGTGCGGCCGCTGAAATTGGATCACCATTACCGTTTGGTCCTTCAGGATTTACATAAATCAAACCCATTGTTGTTGCGCCAAGATTTTTTACTAACTTACCATTTTTATCAAAACGATCACTTGCCATAAATTTATTTTCTGGACCCCAATAAACTAAATCAGGCTCAAAATCATCAGCTCTGCCACCAGCAAATCCCATGGTTTTGAATCCCATTGATTCAAGAGCAACATTGCTGGAAAGCACCATCAAATCAGCCCAAGAAAGTTTGCTGCCATATTTTTGTTTAACTGGCCAAAGCAAGCGTCGGGCCTTATCCAAACTTGCATTATCTGGCCAACTGTTAAGTGGTTCAAAGCGTTGTTGCCCGCCACCAGCTCCCCCGCGCCCATCTTCCATTCTGTAGGTTCCTGCGCTATGCCACGCCATACGAATAAAGAACGGCCCATAATTTCCATAATCAGCGGGCCACCAATCTTGCGATGTAATCATTACTTTTTTGATATCTTTCTTAAGAGCCTCAATGTCGATTTTAGAAAATTCTTTGGCATAATTATAGTTGCCACCATAAGGATTTGATTCAGCAGCCTGAGAGCGAAGCGGAGATAAATTTACTTTATTTGGCCACCAAAATTCATTTGGTTTTGCGTCAAAACTAGTGTGATTAGGATGATGTTTTGGAGCTGAGCATCCTGCAATTGCAAGGGAAGTGATTAAAAGAAATTTATTTATTTTCATGATTAATAAATTTGTTAATTAGGTGATCTGATAAAATTTCGAAAGTAAAAATAATTAGAAGGCAATATAAGTAAAATTAAATTAATTATAATCCTAATATGTTTTACTTTATGTAGCCTAAAAGCACAAAATAACTTAAATTATGAATATCAAATTTTATTATCAGCGTCAAGACCAAGTAAAATATTATTTTTAGAATTCATTTTTCTCCTTAAATTTTTTGGTTAATGCAGTTACATTTTTTTAGTATACCACCTGCTGGCAATGTTCATATTCGTAGTTTCAAGTAACGAAAATTTCTGC
>SHWK01000080.1 GCA_009693885.1 Rickettsiales bacterium | reverse complement strand
CAATCCGCTTCTACAAGATATTGGCCTCGCGCTTCATCCGCCAATGCTTTATGTTGGCTATATTGGCTTTTCCGTTGTTTTTTCACTTATAATTGCTGGCCTGTTACAAGAAAAAATCACCCCCGCACTAGCTAAAATTATGCAATTTTGGCTATTTTTATCATGGGGATGTTTAACTTTAGGAATCGGCCTCGGATCTTGGTGGGCCTATCGTGAGCTTGGTTGGGGTGGCTATTGGTTTTGGGATCCGGTCGAGAATGTTTCGTTAATGCCATGGCTGGCCGCAACCGCACTAATTCACGCTCTCAGGCTTTTAAGCACCCAAAATATCTGCAAAATTTGGGTGACTTTGCTCGCCATCACTAACTTCACTTTATGTCTCATCGGAATCTTTCTAACCCGCTCTGGCTTACTCACCTCAGTGCACTCTTTCGCGGTCGATGCCAAGCGCGGGTTTTTTATCATTCTATTAATCACCATAATCAGCGGCATCGCAATGCTAATTTTTGCTCTCAAAGTCAATAAAATCAAGCCTTCACAGCAATCAAAAATCACAAAATTATTCTCTAAAAATGGCATGATTTTTAGCAATAATTATCTGTTAATAATCGCCCTTTTTACAACTTTATTAGGCACTTTATACCCGATTTTATCCCAAACCATCTTCGATCAATCAATCTCAATTGGAGCAAAATACTACAACCAAATTTTCACGATTTTGCTCCTGCCTTTCTTGGCTTTTTTGGCCAGCTCCTATTTTACTCATTATAAAATCCAAACTGGCAAAATAAAAATTATTACCAGGCGCAACTCCTTGATATTGCTGACTTCGGCAAGTTTGACATTTTTAGCACATCTTAAGACAAATAACGCCTCTTTTAGTGAAATTATCCTATTATTTTTAGCATTAAATGGCTCATTTCTAGCTCTCTTATCCCGCAAATCCGTCTCGAACATTGCCCATCTAGGCTTTACTTTATTAGTAATTGGGATTATACTATCTTCTCTTGGATCCGTCAAAGAAGTAAATATTAAACAAGGTGAAATAATAAATGTTTCTGATGATCAAAATTATCAGATTCGTTTCGATCGCATCGACTACAAAGCGGGACAGAATTTTTTAGCGCGTGAGGGAATTTTCACAATTCTTGAAAACGGCAAAGAAGTAAATCGTATCAAACCACAGTTACGATATTATCCTGTATCCGACCAAACCACCAACGAAGCAGCGATCCAGCATGGATTTTTTGGAGATCTTTATTTAGCTATCGGCAATAAAGATGAAAACAATTTCTATGCTCTAAGAATTTATTATAAACCATTTATTTATCTGATTTGGCTGGGCTGTTTAATAATGTCAGTTGCAGCAGCTTTAAAAGTTGTGCAGTTTTTTATTGGTAAAAAAAATGAAGTCTTGTTGTAAATTTTTCACCGCATTTTTTCTTCTCTTCGCTCTTTCACAAAACGCGAATTCAAACGGAACCACTAACAATGATAGCTGGACTGGTGAAAGCGCGGCCAAAATTCGCAATCTCAGAACCATCTCTGGCAAAAAATACATGATCGCCAGCGCCGATGAATTAGCCAGCAAAGCCGGACAAGCAATGATCGAACAAGGTGGCAACGCAATTGATGCAGCAATCGCAACGCAAATGGTTTTGAATGTGGTTGAACCACATTCTTCGGGGATTGGTGGTGGTGGATTTTTGCTTTATTATCACGCCAAAACTGCCAAAACAATTTATTTCAACGGTCGCGAAACTGCACCAGCCGCATCTTTTTCTACAATGTTTTTAGATAAAAATGGCAACGCACGCGATTTTACTGATGTGGTGCGCGGCGGCTTATCTGTTGGTACGCCAGGTTTGTTAAAAATGTTCAAAGAAGCACATGATAAATATGGCAAACTTCCTTGGGCAACTTTATTTGAACCAGCAATCGAAATAGCGCGCAAAGGATTTGTTGTTAACGATAGAATGCGCGCGCTTTCAACACAAATTTCTTATCTCAAAGATTTTGATGAATCTGCTGAAATTTATCTTACTAAAGATAAAAAACCAAAAGCAATTGGCGATATAATCACTAATCAAAAACTAGCCGCAACCCTAGAAACCATTGCTGAAGAAGGCATTGATCCTTTTTACAAAGGACAAATTGCGCAAGATATTGTTAACGCCGTTCGCAACTCAAAAGTTAATCCAGGAACCTTATCTTTGAAGGATCTCGCTAATTATCAAACAACTACGGGAGATTTAATTTGCGGCACTTATCGCGTAAAATATAAAATTTGCTCAATGCCTTTGCCAAGTTCTGGCGGCATTACTTTGTTGCAAATTTTGGGTATCTTAGAAAATTTTGATTTAGCAAATTTGCGCCCAGATTCAAAAGAAGCGGTGCATTTAATCACTGAAGCTTCGCGCCTAGCTTATGCTGATCGCAATGAATATATCGCTGATATAAATAATGTTCCTGTAACACAAATGCTTGATAAACTTTATTTAAGACAACGCAGCAAACTAATCAGAACCAGTCGCGCGATGGCAAAAGCCAGTGCAGGAAAATTCTCTAATCCAGAAATTATCGCCAATAAATTTACAAAAGGCAAAGCTGTTGAACCACCATCAACCACACATATTTCGATTGTCGATGAAGATGGCAACGCTGTTTCTTTAACTACTTCAATTGAATATTTCTTTGGATCAGCTTTATCGGTGGATGGATTTATGTTAAATAATCAGCTCACGGATTTTTCTCTCACGCCTTTTGCCAATGGCAAATATGTTGCTAATCGTTTGCGCGCTGGCAAGCAGCCTCGCAGCTCACTTACTCCAACCTTAGTGTTTGATCAGAATGATAAATTATTGATGGTGGTTGGTTCGCCAGGTGGTCCACGCATTATTCAATTTACTTTAAAAGCAATCTTAAATCATCTTGATTGGGGAATGGATATCCAAAAAGCTATTGCGGCACCTAATTTTGTGGCGTTAAATGGCGCGGTTGAACTTGAAGAAAATACTGCGGTAGCAAAGTTAAAACCACAACTTGAAGAAATGGGGCACAAAGTAAAAGTGATTGATATTGTCAGCGGAATTCATGCTATCACAATTGATGATCGCAAGCTAAAAGGCGGCGCTGATCCGCGTAGAAATGGCGTGGCAATTGGGTTGTAATTGCTAATTTTCTGAGAAAATAATAAACCAGCTTGACCTTTAGAACATTAAAAATATAATGCGCACAACCATGTCTTAATTACATGGGTAAATTCTATAAGTTTTGTGGAATATACCTAATCAAGTTTTCGCACCTAAAGTGAGTTATGCGATCTTCTTTTATGAAGCATGTCATCAAAAGTTCTAGAGCTTGCATAACCAACATTAAGTTCAGTGCTTTGAATTTGTTTAGTATATTTCTATAAAAATTAGAATGATTTTTAATGCTAAAATAATTCAAAGACATGACTAAGCGAAATATTTATATTTGCCTTATCGCTGCTGCATTGTCTGCTTATTCAAGCACATCTTTAGCGCAAGGTACTCAAAAAAGTATCAATTCTCGTCTTGACGAACTTGAATCTAAAATTTCCCAAATTTCTCAGGCTTCCAGCAAATCAACTTTAACTACCGCGCTAGAAAATGCTCGCCTCTCTGGGCGCTTGCACATTGATGGTAAGTGGTATAATAACAAAGAAAGTGATGCAAAAAAAGATGGTATCGATATTAGAAGAGCGCGATTAGCAATTGATGGCAATATTGGTAAAGATTTTTACTATAAATTTGATAATAGTTTTACTAATAATAAATCGGAATTATTCGATGCTTATATCGCTTATATCGCAATTCCAGAAACCGAATTTAGAGTTGGTCATTATCGTCCACCATTTTCTTTAGAGCAATTGGTGGGCTCTAACACTATGGTTTTTATTGAAAGATCTGTTGTCAGTACTAGCTCTCCCGGTCGCCATGTTGGTTTTCAAGCCTCAACTTACAATGCTAAATGGCATGCCACCGCTGGTATTTTTGGCGAAACAACTGGCAATGAAAGCCGAACTGATGATAGTCAAACATCGGCTTCTGCGCGCGTAGTTTATGCTCCCGTTAACAATTTATCATCATTGATACATCTTGGTCTTGCTGGATTTTATGCTTCGAAAAATCGCAATACTGCTGTAACTGGCGCAAATACAACGGCGAATGCTATTGACAAAGAATATTTCCTCGAAGCAGAAATGATCGTCAGACAAGGCTCAACCGAGTTTCAAGCTGAATATACTTATAATCATGTCAATTATGATAAAAATGCTAGAGGCGCAGGATTAGTTTCTACTACGGGTCTTCGTGGTGACTTCAATGGTTATTATGCGCAAATTTCCACTTTATTAACCGGAGAACATCGTGATTATAAAACAAAAACAGGGATTGTTTCGGGCTTCAAAGTGAATTCTCCTGTTGATAAAAATGGTATTGGCGCCTGGGAAATTGCGGCACGATATGCTAGCGATAACAGAAATGATAATTATCGATCTAATCTAATCAACGGCGGCAATACTAAAGAATTAACGCTTGGGGTGAATTGGTATTTAAATGATAATGTGCGCATGATGTTCAACTATCAAAATGTTGATAGAAATACAAGAACTGCGATTAATCAAAGATATGACGGATTTTCGGTCAGAACTCAGTTAATATTTTAATTTTCAGATAGAACAAAGATAAATTTGATTTCTTCGAGCTGAGAAAATAAGGAAGAAAATTTTCTTCAAATTGACTCAAGATGTATTCGCAATAAATTAAATCTGGTCCCCCAATCACGATAAGCAACCTCTCCATCATTAGCAAAGCCAAGCTTGCGCAATAGTTTGATACAGGCGAAGTTCTCTTTATTAACTCTTGCTGGCACGCTTATTTCGGGAAAATTATCAAAAAAGAATCGCAGAAATGCTGATGAAAATTCATAGCCATAGCCAAGGCCCGCATGTTTTGAACCAACCATAATTAAAAACTCAATTTTATCAGAAAGCGCCAAAGAGCCATCATCTAAAGATTCTTGGTTTTGCACGCCGCCAAAGCCGATAAATTCATTATTTTTTTTGGAGAAAAATAAATAAGATCCAACATTTTGGTTTTCTTGATAGCATTTTCTTACTAATTCAAGATCCTTCAGAACATCAAGCCCCTCTAGGTATTCAGTGCTACCATCGGCATTGTAAAGATCGATTACAAGCTGTTGATTTTGTGGCGTTAAAAAATGTGCCTCGAGGCGATCGGTGATAAAAGCAATTTTTGATTCGGAAAAACTTAACATAATTAAAAATCCTTTTTGTAAAAAAATAAATTGGCAAAAGCGCTTTGATAATCACACTTTTATAAAATAAATGCGTTGAAAAACATATTAATATTCACACTTTTTAAGCAAAATAAACGCATTACAAACTTTTGCAAAA
>SHWK01000079.1 GCA_009693885.1 Rickettsiales bacterium | reverse complement strand
CCATTATCCTTATAACTTTTATTGAAACATGTAGATTGCTTTAAATTAGCTCCAAGATAGGTACATTGCCATATGTTAGGATCTGGCAAAAGTGGCACACCAATATATTGGGCTTGTTCTGTTGGCTGCAAAGGGTCAGTAGAATATCCTGCAGGAGCGCGAATCATATAAATTGCTAGCCTCCTGCTCGCGTTATATACTTTATTATCTATCTCAACATTAGCACCACCACCAACTCTTCCTACTAGATTTACACCACCATTAATTGTAGAACCATCATTGATTTGGCCACTAAAAGAAATATTGACCATCTTTCCAGCCTTAAGATCAAAATTTTGATTTACCCAATTTGTTGTTTTTGATTGCGGCATAAAATCATCTGCTGATATAAAAACGTTAGGAAACAGCAATTTATCACCAAGCCTTACCATTCCTATTGCTCGGATATAAACTTGAGAATTTGGCTTGATGGTTACACCGCCATTTTGATTTCCATTTTTACCAGAGGTTGCTGTCCAAGCTGGCTCTGCTGAATTGGGAGAACCTACACCAATATTGGCATTACAATTGGCAACACATTGAGTTACACACAGATTTCTGTGTTTTGCACCAGGTAAACTTCCGCAACCACTGTTACCAGTTTGCTCAACATTATTTTCATCATATATGCTCACTGACCCAAGATTAAAGCAAGCCTTTAATCCACTGCCCTGCGAAGCATCAGAAACAGGCCTAGAGATATCATAAATACAATTTTCTGCAGAACTATTAGATGTGATTTCTAGAGTCTGGGTATCATATTCGCCAAAATCATCAGCTTCGATACAACCCTGATCAGAACAAGAGAATATAAAAAATAAAATAAATAAAACAGCAGACAGGGCTTTAAAGCAGCGAAACGGGCTATTTTCAGCACTCACTAACTTTTTAAGTGGCATATTAATTAATTCTTCAACGCATTCTGAATTATCATCGCAACTCTTTTTGTTTCTTGCAACTTTTTTACTGAGAAATTGTCTAATAAGCGAGTTGCTTTATCAATTTTTTTCGCATAATTCTGCAAAAACAATTCTTGATGAAATTTTTTATGTTTCATAGAGGAGATATTTTTTTCATCAAAAATATATACTGGTTTGCCCGTAGAACAGACCTCAGAGATCATTGAAACCGAATCTCCTGTAACAATAAAAAAATCACTAAATCCTACAATTGCTAAATAAGGATTCTCTCCATCGCGAATTTCTTTCCAATTAAAAAATTTATAATCGCCGTAAAGCGTTGATTTTATTGCATTTGTAACAACAGAAGAAGTTCTTCGGCTATTTAAAATTAACAATTTTGCGTTCATATTTTTAGCAATTTCGCAAGATTTTTTGATTAATTTTACTGCTGATTCTTTGGTAAGCGTGGTACTTTTTGAATCACCTCCAATCAAAATTGCAACTTTAGTTTTTTTATAATCGCGAAACCATGAATCAAATTTTTCACATTCTGCAGCGATTGATTGTTCATTGGTTTTGGTTAGCGATCCTAGAGTACGAATAATATTTTTGTGACTATTACTGATTTTATCATGAAATGGCAGCACGATAAAATCAAATTGTTCATGCAAAGATTCAGGATTCATGATTTGTGCAATTTTGCTGCGATTCTGCGATTGTTTTTTTATATGAAGTGCAACTGGCGCCGATCTTCGCCCCGCAGAGATTATTAATTTAGGGAAATATCCAAAAGTTTGTAACTTAATTTTAGTGTCTCGCGTTACTCCAAGCAAATAAGATCTTAAAATAAAGTTGGGTAAAAAAGAAAAAAATCCGTAAGAAATATTAATAATGCGCGATTCGAAGCCAATTTCATTAGCGAGACCAATGGCTTGAGAGTAGTTTCCGGGGCGATTATCGACTAAAATCCAGATTTCGTCTTTGATATTTTGTTGCATTTTTTTGCTTATTATTTATGTAGAATTTTAGCTCTTTTAATCAAATTAAACGGCCCTCATTTTTGTTTTGAGTTTTTTGACTACAGCAGGCGAAACAAATTTTGTAACATCACCACCAAGACGCGCCACCTCTTTGACAAACTTAGATGCGATAAAGTGATTATTTTCTGAAGCTGGCAAAAATATCGTTTGAATATCGGGATTTAATTTTGCATTCATACCAAACATTTGAAATTCATATTCAAAATCAGAAACGGCGCGAAGGCCACGGATAATGAGTCTTGCACTCTTTTTAGCAGCAAAATCAACCAATAATCCCTCAAATTGCTCAACTGAAATTTTGGTATCACCACCTAAATTTGCCACTTCATTCTTCACTAGCTCTACCCTCTCCGCTAAGCTAAATAAAGGGTTCTTCGCAGTATCTTTAGCAACCGCAATTATTAAATGATCAACAATTTCACTGGCACGCTTGATAATGTCAAGATGGCCAAAGGTAATCGGATCGAAAGTTCCAGGATAGATTGCAATTTTTGTTTTATTCATAAGAATATTAGTTTGATAAATAGCAAGAATCTCATTATGAATGAAAATCACAATTATTTCAATCGGTAAATTTGAAAATTCTCCTCATCGTTTCGCTTTTGAAAATTATCTCAAGCGGATGAAGTGGGATATTGAGCTTAAAGAGCTAGATTTAAAAAATGCCCATAATTTATCAGTTGATAAAATTAAAGAAGGTGAAGGAAGATTAATTGCCAAGGCAATAAAATCAGGCTCCGTCATTATTGCTCTTGATGAAAAAGGTAAAGAGTTTACTAGCCAAAATTTTGCAAAATTAATTGCTGATTTTGCAGTAAAAGGCAATTCAAATTTAACGTTTTTGATTGGCGGATCCAATGGACTATCTAGCGAAATCATTGGATTAGCTAATTTAAAAATCGCACTTGGATTAATGACGTTTCCCCATTTAATGGTGCGCGCAATGTTGATTGAGCAGCTTTATCGGTCGCAATCAATTATTGCTGGGCATCCTTATCATAAAGAATAATTATGCTAAATAAACAAAAAATTTCTGAGATTATCCGCGTAAATCACGCTGGTGAATTTGGTGCAAAAGTGATTTATGCTGGACAAATCGCCGCATTAAAATTAAAGCGCGACCATGCCAGCGTTGAATTAGTGCAACATATGAAAGATCAAGAAGATGTTCATTTTGATTATTTTAACAAAGAAATTTCTGCGCAAAAAATTCGCCCAACAGTGATGCAGCCTTTGTGGAAAATTGGTGGATTTGCCTTGGGATTTGTAACTGGTTTATTAGATAGAAGAGCCGCAATGTGCTGCACTACAGCAGTTGAAGAGGTCATTGATGAACACTATCAGCAGCAGCTAGATTTAATCACGAAAGAGGAAAAAAATTTAAATAGCAACGAGCGTGAAAAAATTTCTGCTCTAAAAAATAAAATTGAGAAATTTCGCGAAGAAGAATTGGAGCATCGCGATATTGGCTATGAAAATAAAGCGGCTGAATTGCCTTATTTTAAGCCGCTCTCGGCACTAGTAAAATTATCTACAAAATTTGCGATTGCGGTTTCAAAAAGAATTTAGCTTTGATTTTGCCGCGATAATTGCTATGATTTTTGAACCCATAATCTTCGCTATTTCGCCTTCATATTTTTAATCATAAATGGCACTTGCGAGATTGTAAAAATCATCGAAATTGAAAAAACACCAAATAGCTTAAAACTCACCCAAAAATCAGTAGAAAAATTACGCCGGATAACTTCATTTAAAGTGGCCAAGAAAATAAAAAATAATCCCCAGCGCAAAGATAAAATTAACCAAGCGCGATCCTCCATTTGCATGCTCTCACCAAGCAAATGCTTGATTAGTGGTTTTTTGGTAAAATATCCATAAAATAAAACAATCGCGAATAAAGAATTGATTAAAGTTGGCTTAATTTTAATGAATAAATCATCGCCCGAAATCAGCGTCATGCCACCAAAAATTCCCAGAATTATTGCAGAAATTAGCGGCATTTTCGCAATTTTCTTGGTTAAAATATAAGCAATTATTAATACAACAAAACTAGCAACTAAAAGGCAAAGAGTTGCTGGCAACAAAGGATTGGGTGCGGTAGAAAATTTATAAACAGCAATAAAAATTATCAGCGGAAAATAATCACATAAAAACTTTAGCCAATTTTCTTTTGATTTATTCCGCATCTTTCTTTAATTGATCGTTATTAGTAGTGCAACTTACAGTACCGCTGTTGGCGGCGCTAAATTTAAGCAAAGAAACAGTGTATTGCAAAGCTGCTTCATTAAATTTTAATAAAAAAGCTAATTTTTTATTACCTGATTTAAAATCACGAGGAACAGTTATTATTCTAACTCCGCCAGTTTTCATATCTATAATTTTTTGCTCAAGCAAAGAATTGGAGTTGCTGCCGATGATTAGGTTTTCTTTTGCAACAAATTCAAGTGAGTTATTACTACCAACCACGCGAATATCATAAGAAATTTCAGCCACATCACCACATTTTAATTGCTCATCTCCAGAGCCTGATGCGTAATCTTGAGTCGTAACAACGTTAAAGTTTTGCGATGGATCCTCTCCGGTATGAACCTCTTTGCCACTCATTTGATGAGCTCTGTCAATATTGGCTAGAATAAAATTACTCTTTTCATGAATTTCGCCAAAACTCTCTTTTATGCTCTGTGAAGATAGTCGATTGCCCAGACTATCTGGATCTTTTTTATTAGAAAATAATCCAAAATATATCACAAGCATTAGAGCGATAATTTTTATTAATGGCCTGCGCAATACCTCCATTATTGTTTTCATAATATATTTGAATTAATATTAAAACCCCCTCCTTCGCGCAAGATTGTAATCTTGTCATCAATTTTTATTACTGCTGAAGGATTTTTCTTCTCACAAACTCCACCATCAATTAATAAATCAATTTCATTAAAATTAAAATATTTTTTTACTTGATCCGCTGAAATAGAATCCTCAAGACCAGAAACATTGGCGCTTGTTACCGCCATAATTCCACCAAAATTTTTTAATAATTCAATAATAAATTTTTTTTCAACGATTCTAAATCCCAAAAACTCATCACCATTGTTAAGGTTGGAAGCTAATATCATCAAAGAATCGTGGCGTTTTTTTAAAACTAGAGTTAGGGAAATTTGTAAGAATTTTTTTGCAAATTTTCTGGCCTCATCACTAAATATAAAAATTTTTTCCGCCATTGATAAATCTGGTAAAAAAATTGCAATTGGCTTATTTTTATTGCGCTTTTTTATAACATAAAGCCGCTCTATTGCATTGTAATTAGAAGCATCAACCGCAACTCCATAAACGGTATCGGTAGCGAAGGAAATAATTTTTCCTGCACGCAAAAAATCAACCGCGAGAGAAATGACCTGAGGATCGTTTTCAGAAATTATTTTCATATTTTTATTTAGCGCTAATTTCAAAAACTATTTTGAGCCAGCATTTATA
>SHWK01000078.1 GCA_009693885.1 Rickettsiales bacterium | reverse complement strand
GCTATGCAATTAATTATTTGTGAAGCCTTTTAAATCCAGCATCCAAATCTTCTTTTAAATCTTCAATATCTTCCAAACCAATATTGATACGCAAACAAGTGCGATCAGCATAATCCCATTTTGTAACGGCGCGAGAAACCTCAAATGGCAGAATCAATGATTCATAGCCACCCCAAGAATATCCCATGCCATAATAATGTAATTTATCGAGCATTTTTGCTAAGGATTCTTTGGAGTATTTTTTATCAAGCACAATGGAAAACAAACCTGCCGCACCAGTAAAATCACGCTTCCACAATGCGTGGTTAGCATCTGAAGGCAAAGCTGGATATAAAACTTTATGAACTTCTGGTCTTTTTTCAAGCCACGAAGCCATCTCTAGAGCGGATTTAAAGCAATGATCCATTCTAATTTTTGCCGTGCGCATGCCGCGCTGTACCATATAAGAAGTGAAAGGAGCAGCGGTTACAGCCATATATCTAAAGGCTTCATACATTGTGCGATAATGTTTCTCGCGAATAGTGATTGCACCCATCATCATATCAGAATGACCATTGATATATTTGGTAAGGGCTGTCACCACTACATCAACGCCATGTTCAAGCGGCTTGAAATAAATTCCACTCGCCCAAGAATTATCTAAAATTGTGACGATTCCATGTTTTTTTGCTACTTTGCAAATTGCCGCAACATCTTGAATATCATAGGTTAGTGACCCAGGGCTTTCCATGAAAATCACTTTGGTATTTTTCTTGATTAGCTTTTTGATATTATCGCCAATATCAGCAGAAAAATAAGTTGCTTCAACGCCATATTTTTTTAAGAATTTATCAACAAAACCACGAGTTGGAGAATAAATTGCATCAATCATTAAAACATGATCTCCCTGCTTTAAAAATGCCACCAAAGCCGTGTTAATAGCTGCAGCGCCCGATGAAGTAACGAAAGAATTATATCCTCCGTCAATTTCAGCAACCGCTTTCTCTAGCGCAAAATTTGTTTGCGTGCCATAACGGCCATATTTTAATTCATAGGGCTTAACCAAATCATTGTTTGAATAGCCACGCTCTGCATACATCAAATCTTTAAGAGTTGGAAAAACAATTGTTGAACTTTGATAGATAGGTGGATTCACCATCCAGCCTTGCTCTTTGGGGTTGCGTCCAGCATGAACAATTTTAGTTGCTTCGCGAATTCCTTTTTCCATTTTTCTAACTCCTTATTAATTAATGACTACGATCACCCACCACCAGAGCTCCCAACTTTTTCTTGCCCAAAATATGGACATGAAAATGTGGCACCGATTGCGAAGCGTCACTTCCAATATTGCTGATGACGCGATAACCAGAACTTTCTAGATCTAGCATTCGCGCCACTTCGGCAACTTTTTGAAAAAAATTCTCTACTTTTATAGCTCCAGCTTTTGCAACAAAATCAGGCAAATTAATAAATTCACCTTTAGGAATCACCAAAACATGTACTGGCGCCGCCTTGCCAATATCATGAAAAGCAAGAATATCAAAATCTTCATAAACCTTGCTAATAGGCACTTCGCCACGAATTATTTTTGCAAAAATATTATTTTTATCATACATATTAGCTGCGCAATAACATTTTTAAATCACCAATATTTTTGGTAATATTTTTTATTAGGGATGAAATTTCATCCCGCTGTTCTTTTGTTATAGAAGACTCTGGGGGCTTGTTAATGTTAGCAATGCGACTAGTATTTGCAACAAGATTCGCACTTGGAGATTCTTTTGAAGACTCTATATCGCCATATAAATCATCATCAGAGCCGCTATTTTCAATATTGCCCATTACATCATCAATAAAATCACTAATATCAATCTCTACCGACCCTAAGCTATCACCAGAAATCATGATAATATCAAGATCTTCTTCTTTGTGAGAATCTGGTTTGCGCTTTTTCAATAACTTTTGTAAACCAGCTATTGTGTAGCCATCATCATGCAGAAACTTTTTTATTTTTTTTAAAACTTTAAGCTGTTTATTGTAATAATAGCGACGACTTCCTTTGCCAATTTCTGGTTTAATTTGCGGAAATTGCTCTTCCCAAAACCTTATTACATGCGGCTCGACACCAAGTTCGTGCGCAACATCACCAATCGATCTTTTTTTATCCACGCCAAAATCATCGGCTAATTTTTCGACCTCTCTTGCGATATCGTTAGTCATTGCAGCTTTTGTTATCCGCTCTTAGATACTGCTAACTAAATTAGCCATAGTATCTACAGCCTTATAAATCAAGGCTTTAGAATGGTAGTTTATGAAATTCGTTTTTTATATTCAAAAGACAAATACTTGATTAAAACTCCACATATCGCGGTAAGTGGCGTAGCAAATAAAACCCCGATAAAACCAAATAGCGCACCAAAAATAAAGAGTCCGAAGATAATCCACACTGGGTGAAGCCCAATATTTTTGCCAACCAATTTTGGAGTAAGATAGTTTGATTCTAATAATTGTCCAAAAACAAAAACCCCAGTTATCGTTGCTAAATCAACAAAGCTAAATCCCCATTGAAAAAATGCCACCAAAATTGCCGCGACAAAGCCAGTTAATGCACCAATATAGGGAATAAAAGTTAAAAATCCGGTGATAATTCCAATTAAAAATCCAAAATCAAGACCGGCAATAGTTAGTAAAATTGAATAAATAAAACCCAAAATTAAACAAACACTAATTTGCCCACGAACGAACCCCGCCAAGGCTTTATCAATTTCTTTCATAATTTTGCTAGCTGAATTTGCAAATTTGCTTGGCAAATAAGTATATACTTTTGTGGATAACAAATCCCAATCCTTTATTAAATAAAAAATTAAAATTGGCGTGATAAAAATAAGCGACAACACATTTATAAAAGCCACCGAAGAAGAAAAAATACCTAACAAAAAGTTCTTGAAAAAATCTAATATTTTTAAATCCAGATCTGCATTATCAACAACACTGAAGAAATCTTTGTTTATTTTGATTCCAGCGCTATCCAAAAACACAACCAATTTAGGATAAAGCTCACTAACAACAACTTGAAAATATTGTGGAAGCGCTAAAATGAAGGCCTCTAACTGTTCATAAATAATTGGAAATATCAGCGCAACAATTGCTACAAACACAGCAAAAAATACCACTATAATTAACAAAGAGGCGCTCAAGCGAGAGAATTTTTTTTTGCATAAAAAATCGACCAAGGGGTGTAAAAAATAAGCAACAACTAATGAGAAGATAAACGGCGATAATATTGAACGAATCAGATAAATAGCAGATCCAAAGGCTATCAAAACACCAGCCATGAATAGCACTTTTTCATTTATTTTCATAAGAAATAGCTTTATTTTATGGTTAATAAATAAAGATTGGTGGATTTTGTTGTTAGAGCAAAACCACTTTTTGCAAATAATTCTTCCAAATTTGAATCGGCACCAACCACCAAAACAGAAGCCTTAACATAATCGCACGAAATGGCCTCAATATTGAGCTTGTTAACCATTCCACTATTTTCAATTTTATTTTTAATCATCAACCAATCACCAAGTCTATTGATAGGAATTTCTAGCAAGATTACTTGCTCTTTTTTATCTTGAGCCGCTGCCTCGTTAGCTTTTAAGCTCTCGAGATATTCAATGGTTTTGCCCGCAACTTTATTCATTAATTCTTGTCCTTCAAGTTTTTCAGAATTAGCAAATCCTAATTTAACTTGCGATCTAGAATCTTTGCTTAAAGCGCGCACCGTAACACTTGCCTTGCCACCTACACTATCTTGCGAAAACAACAAAAAATAAACCACATTGCTTTGATATTTGGCAAATAAAGGCTCGAACTCACTAGCACTAATTTTATTAATATTTTCAGGATTTAAAATTACCACATTATCAATATCTGCAACAGGTACTTTAAAATCACCTTTACCTTCTAGAGCCTTACTGATAGATGGCCTCCAATCGTTACTACCTTCCCATAATAAAATTTTTCGCTGCAAAATCTTAACAGGAATCACTAGAGCAATTGGTCGCTCTTCAACCACCATGGCTATTTCTTTTTCGGGCTGCGGCAATTTTTTTTGCGCTAAAACATGCTCAACAAAATCTTTAGCAAAGGTTACATTAAATGTTGCGGAATAAGAAGCTCTGGCAATCTTCTCATCAATAATTTGTTCAGAACGCACCATATCAGAAATCTCATCATCACTAATTTTGCTTACAACAGCGCTTTCTAGTGAAAGACGCGCCAACAAAATCGCAAAAGCATCGCGACGCACAGTTTTAACCGCCAAATTACGCGCCTCTGTCGGTGATTTTGCCGATACACTAACCGCTACATCCTCAACAATATATGGATCCTCAGCCGCAATAGAGAATTGACTATTAACCAATAAAAGCAGGACAAAAACTACGAATAATCCTTTAAAAAACTTCATTTTTGTAAAAAAAATATTATTTGAGCTCCCTTTACTGAGGTGCTCAGGGGGGCCTTAGAAGGTTTTGGTCGACACTTAAAAAATACCAATTTTAACCTCGAATTATAACGCTTTAAAATATAGTTTGAATGGTATAAACTTACCATAGCAAAAGTAAAGTCAAAAGAACAATTGACAAATAGCAAAAACCACCTAAACTACTCGCCCCTTTTATAGGAAAATTTAACAAACACTTTTAAGTATATGTTCGCAATTGTTGAAGTTGGTGGAAAGCAATATAATGCTACACTAAACCAAAGAATCCAGGTTGATAATTTAAATCACGAAGTTGGTCAAAAAATCATACTGGATAAAATTCTTTGTTTAAAAGATGAAAAAGGCATCAATCTTGGCAGCCCGCTAGTTAAAGGCGCCACAGTTGAAGTTGAAATCATCAGAAACTACAAAGATGATAAAGTTCTTATCTTCAAAAAAAGAAGAAGAAAAAATTCTCGTAGAAAAAGAGGACATCGTCAACAAAAGACTGAGTTCAAAGTTTTGTCAATTCAGGCTAACTAAAGCAACGTTTGTTGCGACTCGCTTAGCGAGTGTTTTACGGTATATCAGAGATAATCTAGATATATTTAATTTGATTTGGTATTTATACTATGGCATCGAAGAAAGCAGGCGGCAGTTCGAGGAACGGTCGCGATTCAGCGGGCAGAAGGCTCGGAGTTAAAAAATACGGCAGCCAAGCAGTTGAAGCTGGCAACATTATCGTGCGTCAAAGAGGCACCAAATGGCACCCTGGCAAAAATGTCGGCATTGGCAAAGATCACACAATTTTTGCAAAAATTGCCGGTATAGTTAATTTTGTGAAATCTGGTCACAAAGATAGAATTCACATCGATGTAATTCCTGCATAACACTTCTCTACGAGGGCCTTCAACGGCCCTTTTTTTATAAGCGGATATGGCGAAATTGGCAGACGCACTAGACTTAGGATCTAGCGCCGCAAGGCATGTGGGTTCAAGTCCCTCTATCCGCACCATCTCTT
>SHWK01000077.1 GCA_009693885.1 Rickettsiales bacterium | reverse complement strand
AGGTTTTATGTGTTTGCAATTTTCCACTAAAACAAATTGCTAATTTTTTTAGCGAGGTTTTGACCTGTGGTTTTTATCTTCCGACTGGAGAGGTTGTTTTATCTGTTTCGGAAAGAGCCGTTCCTAATGGAAGTAGGCTTGGCTAGTTTTAGCTTGTTTTGCTGTTTGGATTTTTTTGGTGATTGGGGCGTTAAAAAAGATGAGGATAGAGGCTTGGTTAAGTTGCTCTGCTGCTCAGACACCGCGCTCATCTGATTTAAAGCAAGCGTAGCTTGCGATGAGGCGCAGAACTCGCCTCAGAGCAACTTAACCAAGCCTCTATCCTCATCTTTTTTAACTCGGTTTTTTTGGTGATTGGGTAAGAGAAAGCAAGAAAATGGAATGGATTAAGAACTTGACTCAATTGCAACTTTTATTGTTGGGGGAATAAAAAAATTATTGCTCCAGCTCCAGAAACTCAATATCAATTAAGACAAATAAAACAAACCAAGCTAAAGAAAGGCTTAAGAGCTTGCTGGGCAATGCTCTGAGGCGAGTTCTGCGCTTCATCGCAAGCTACGCTTGCTTAAATCAGATGAGCGCGGTGTCTGAGCAGCAGAGCATTGTCCAGCAAGCTCTTCAGCCGAGGACAAGAATTAAAACAAACCATATAAAAATTTCTCCAAAAACAACAAATTTCCACTACTAAATTAAATCAAACTCAATAGAATCCCCGCATATCAATTTTTTTAAATATATCATGGAAGTAAAAGTTAAAATCGTTTTCGACAAAAAACTAAAAAAAGATTACCAAATCACCGTTCCTCATCAATTGATTGAGGCTAAAATCAATGCTTCTATCGCTGAAATTCGTAAAACTTTAAACCTTAAAGGATTCAGAAAGGGCCAAGTTCCTGTTGATGTTATTAAGCAAAAATATGGCCAATCTATTATGGCTGATGAATCTGATAAAATCGTTTCTGAGCAGGTCAATAAAATCGTTAAAGATAATAATCTTAAAATCGCAATGCAGCCTAAAGTTGATTTAAAAACTTTTGAAGCTGGCAAAGATCTAGAATGCGCAGTTTCGTTTGAACTGTTTCCTGAAGTTCCAGAAATTAATCTTGATAAAATTAAAGTTACTAAAAGAGAGGCCGATATTACAGCCAGCGATATTAGCGAAGGTTCAAATAAATTGCTAAAATTCTATCGCACTTGGAACAAACAAGATTCATCTTACAAATCTAAAATGGGTGATGCGGTAAATATTGATTATATTGGTCGCATCGATAAAAAAGAATTTGCTGGCGGCGCTGCAAAAGGTCACCAATTAGAACTTGGCAGCAAAAGTTTTATTGATGATTTTGAAGAGCAACTTACTGGCAGAAGAGCTGGCGATGATATCAAAGTTAAGGTTAAGTTTCCTAAAGAATATCACTCTGCAGAATTTGCCGGCAAAGCAGCAGAATTTGAAGTTAAAATTAATCATGCTTTAACCGCACAACTTCCTGAAATTACCGATGAATTTCTTAAAAATACTTTTGGTATAGAAAATAAAACAAAGCTTGAAGAGGCAATCAAAAAGCAGCTACAAGATAATTATGAAGATCTATCGCGCAATCTTTTCAAAAAAGAATTGTTCGATTTTTTAAACAAAAAATATGATTTTGACTTGCCTGCAGGATTAGTTGAAGAACAACTTAACGGCCTGTGGAGCGAGGTAGAAGAAGAACTTAAAACCAATCCAGATAAATTCAAAAGCGACAAAGAAAAAGCAAAAGCAAAAGAAGAGAAAAAAGAAATCGCGCAGCGTATGTTGCGTTGTGGAATCATCTTGAGCGAGCTGGCAAACCTTAATAAGATTGAAGCCAACAACGATGATATCAACAAAGAATTACAAAAAATTCTCGCAAGATTTCCTAACCAAGAAAAAGCGGTGCTTGATTATTATCAAAAAAATCGCGGTGCGGTGCAGCAATTAAAAGGCACTATCATCGAAGAAAAAACCATTGATTTTATCGTTGCAAAACCTGCGACTGATAAGAAAAAAACTGCCATAAAAGAACTTGATAAACTTTGGCAAAAAGCGAATGAAGAATAGCCTTTTCTCCTTGATTGGCAAAGGTTTGCACCAAAAACTGTTAGCTGATTAATTTTTTCTCACTTTGGTTTAAAAATTATACTTAAATAATTTTGCCTTAAGTTTTTAAAAATTAAGAGAGCACTTATAATTTTAATTAAATATTTAAAATAATTTTATGAATAATTTCATCGATCTATTAAAAATGGTTTCATTTCCGATCCATAAAGAAGGCTATAAATTTATTCTGATTTTTGGTCTAGCAACAATTCTTTTGGCACTACTTAGCGATACAATTGGCTTGATTGGATTGGTTTTAACTTTGTGGTGTATTTTCTTTTTCCGTGATCCTGAGCGCGTTATTCCCGTTGAAGAAAATGTTCTTGTTAGTCCGGCAGATGGCGTGGTTACAAGGGTTGATTATGGCATTGAAGCTCCTGAAGAACTTGGCTGGGGCGGCAGAAAAGTCAACAAAATTAGCATCTTTCTTAATGTGTTTAATGTGCATGTAAACCGCGCTCCTATTGCCGGAACAATCACTAAAGTTATCTATACTCCCGGAAAATTCTTGAGCGCAAATCTTGATGAGGCTAGTGTTGAAAATGAAAGAAACCTTGCTGTTGTTAAAACCGCTAACGGCGTTGAAATCGCTTTCGCACAAGTTGCTGGCTTGGTTGCGCGCCGCATCGTTTCTGATTTAAAAGAAGGACAAAGCATCAAAACTGGCGATAGATATGGCATAATCCGTTTTGGTAGCCGCGCTGATATTTATTTACCAGAAAATATCAAAATTAAAGTTTTGATCGGACAAACTATGATCGGTGGCGAATCAATCATTGCTAAGCAATAGCGATTTTGCTGCAAGCGCAAATTAAATTTCTGTCCAAAGCATTGATAGTAAGGACAAAAATAGTTATCTCGATATAAAATTTGAAAATAAAATTATATGCGTTCTCCAAATATTATCAAACTTACTACTAAACGCGAAGAAGCCAGAATGGGTGGCGGTCAAAAAAAGATCGACCTGCAACATTCTAAAGGCAAACTAACTGCGCGTGAAAGAATCGAGGTGTTGCTTGACCCAGATTCATTCGAAGAATATGGACTTTATGTTGAACATCGCTGCACCGATTTTGATATGGAAGATAAAAAACACCCCGGAGACGGCGTTATTACTGGTCAGGGCACAATTAATGGTCGCTTGGTTTTTGTTTATAGCCAAGATTTTACCGTTATGGGCGGCTCTTTGGGCGAGGCTCACGCCAAAAAAATCTGCTTCGTTTTAGATAAGGCAATGCAAGTTGGCGCACCAGTGGTTGGCATCAATGATTCAGGTGGGGCGCGTATTCAAGAAGGGGTTGATTCTCTTGCTGGTTATGGCGAAATTTTTCAACGCAATGTCGATGCAAGCGGTGTTGTGCCGCAAATTTCTTTAATCATGGGGCCTTGCGCTGGTGGCGCTGTATATTCGCCAGCACTTACTGATTTTACCATAATGGTAGAAAATTCATCCTACATGTTTGTTACAGGGCCAGAAGTAGTCAAAACTGTTACACATGAAACCGTCACCCAAGAAGAACTGGGCGGCGCTTCGGTGCATGCCCATAAAAGCGGCGTGGCCCATCTTTCATTTAGCAGCGATATTGATGCGCTTTTGCAAACTCGCCGCTTGATTAACTTTTTACCATCTTCTAACAAAACATCTTCACCAAAAATTCCGAGTGATGATGATGCTGATCGTGTTGATGTAGCCTTGAATACATTGGTTCCAGAAAATGCAAATCAACCTTACGATATCAAAGAATTAGTCGAAAAAATCTTGGATGAAAATGACTTTTTTGAGATTCAAAAACATTACGCCAAAAATATTCTGATTGGTTTTGGAAGATTGGAAGGTGAAACCGTTGGTATTGTTGCCAATCAGCCCATGCATTTAGCGGGTTGCCTTGATATCAAAGCCAGTGAAAAAGGTGCAAGATTTATCAGATTTTGTGATGCATTCAACATTCCAATTATTACTTTCGTTGATGTTCCAGGATTTTTACCGGGCACTGATCAAGAGCATGCCGGCATTATTAAACATGGCGCAAAATTGCTTTATGCCTATGCTGAAGCAACAGTTCCAAAGCTTACGGTTGTAACGCGCAAAGCCTATGGTGGTGCTTATATTGTGATGAATTCTAAACATTTGCGTGGTGATGTAAACTATGCTTGGGCTAACGCCGAAATTGCCGTTATGGGCCCTGAGGGCGCGGTTGAAATCATTTTCCGTGAAGATGCAAAAAACCCAGAAAGTCGCGCAAAACGCGTTGCAGAATATCGCGATAAATTCGCTTCACCCTTTGTAGCAGCATCACGCGGCTATATTGATGAAGTAATCCGACCACAAAATACTCGCAAAAGAATTTGCAAATCACTACAAATTTTAAAAAATAAAAAAGTGATTAAACCGTGGAAAAAACACGATAATTTGCCGCTATAAAACGCCTCAAACCCTTGATCTGCATGGGTTTTGGTATAATTAAAATATAATGTCTCTAAATTATAAACAATCTGGTGTTGATATTGATGCTGGAAACGAACTAGTCAACCGCATCAAGCCTTTTGCCAAAGCCACTAAACGCTTGGGCGTAGCTTCTGATCTTGGTGGATTTGGCGCTTTATTTGATCTCAAAAAATGCAATTTCAAAGATCCAGTTTTGGTTTCTTCAACTGATGGCGTAGGCACTAAATTAAAGGTGGCAATTGATGTTAATAAGCATGATACAATCGGCATTGATCTAGTTGCTATGTCGGTGAATGACCTACTCGCACAAGGCGCTGAGCCATTATTTTTTCTTGATTATTTTGCCTGCTCTAAACTTTCGGTTGATCAAGCATCTGATGTAATCAAGGGAATCGCTGATGGCTGTAAGCTTGCCAACTGCGCTCTAATTGGCGGCGAAACTGCTGAAATGCCCGGAATGTATAAGCAAGGCGATTACGATCTCGCTGGATTCGCTGTTGGCGCGGTTGAACGCGATCAAATTTTGCCACGCGAAACCAAAGCAGGCGATGTTTTGCTCGGATTAAAATCAAGCGGATTGCACTCAAATGGCTATTCTCTAGCGCGCCTCATCCTTGAAAAAAACAATATTAAATTTGGTGATAAATTTCCTAATAGCGAAAAAACTGTTGGCGAAATCTTGCTTACTCCAACCAAAATTTATGTTAAATCTTGCTTAGAAGCAATTAAAACCGGCAAAGTTAAAGCCTTGGCGCACATTACTGGAGGTGGCTTAACAGAAAATCTTCCGCGCGTTTTAAGCAAAAATACTCAACCGCAAATTGATTATAATTCTTGGACAAAACCAGAAATTTTTTCTTACCTCCAAAAACTAGGAAATGTTGCAGATGAAGAAATGCACCGCACCTTTAATTG
>SHWK01000076.1 GCA_009693885.1 Rickettsiales bacterium | reverse complement strand
GCCCGCAACTATTAACATAGAGCCAAAAAATTATAATGTGGTTTTAACCAAAGAGGGATATGGTTCGGCGCAGATAAAATTAGAATCTTGGCAAGCGATTAGAAGAAAAGAAGACGAGGGTAACAGATGTGTTGCAGATGCAGTGGGATTAATGCTGATTGTGCCAATATTTTCTTTTTGGTCGGTGTATTGTCGTGATTTCAAAGAGCCAGAATATTCAGTCAATATCCCATATTTAGGCACCCAAGCTTCTGATCAATCTCGTAATGGGCAGCAAAATAATGGTTGGCAATATCAAAATTATTATCAGCCTTATAACTATAATAATGCTCCATCCCCTTATTAAATGTTTCTTTCTGAGAGGATTATATAGTTTGCAGAAAGTTGTTGCAGCTATTTGCCCTAGGCGCCATTAGCTAACTGGCTTCATTTCATATTTCGCCCTATTTTGGCTTAGTCTAACTATCGATCATCCCATCTTTTATCGTGATCGTGCGATCAAGTTTTTTTGCCAATTCAATATTGTGAGTAACCAATAAACACGCCACTCCAAAGCTTTTAACTAAATTTTTCAACAAATCGAAAACTCTCTCCGAATTAACAGAATCAAGGTTTCCTGTCGGCTCATCAGCTAAAATCAAAGAAGGTTTTGTGATGATAGCGCGAGCGATGGCAACACGCTGCTGTTGGCCTCCAGATAGTTCTGCGGGCTTATGATCAATGCGATTCAATAAATCAACTTCGGTCAGAATTTTTTTTGCCTCCGCCAAAGCATAATCCTTATCCATCCCTTGAATCAAAAGGGGCAAAGACACATTTTCTAGTGCTGAAAATTCTGGCAATAGATGATGAAATTGGTATATAAAACCTAAATTATTGCGGCGAATCTTAGTGCGCAAGGCGTCGTTGGCTTTTGAGGCATCGCTAGAATTAACAAAAATCTGGCCAGAGTTTGGCGAATCTAATAATCCTGCAATTTGCAACAAAGTGGTTTTTCCAGATCCAGAAGGCCCAACAAGCGCAGCAATCTCGCCCTTTTTAATAGCTAAACTAACATTGTTTAGCGCCACAATACCCTGGCCACCTTGCGTGAATTTTTTGGTGATACCAATCATTTCAAGAGCGAAGATATTCATTCGATTATTTTTTGCGTTTTTTGCGAGGCTTGTCATCATCGTCATCGCCGTAAGATTCCTCCTCTTCCTCTTCCTCTTCGTCCTCGTCCTCGTCTATTTCGCCCTCTTCTGATTCATCAGCAACTTCTTCTTTATCATCATCAAAATCATCATCGCGTTTTGGTTTTTCTATTTTGTCATCCGAGCCCAATTTATCTTTAGCAGTTACAACAACTTTGCCTTTTGCCTCTTCGAAATCAATTTTATATATTGCGGAATATTCGCAAGCAAGCCGAGAGATTGCGGTTTCGTAGATGATTCTTTCTGAGTAAGATCTTTCGCCATCTTCAATATCGCGAGTTAAATCACGCAAAACTTCGGCTAATAAAATAATATTGCCAGAGTTGATCTTAGATTCATATTCTTGGGCGCGACGACTCCACATCCCTTTTAGTTTTTTAATACCGCTGCGCAAAATAGAGAAAACCTCATCCATTTGCGATTTAGAAACTAAAGGTCTCAACCCGATTTTTTCAGAATTTTTAATCGGAACTTTTATTGTTAGTTTTTCTTTTTCAAAATGCATCAAATAGCAGCTAAAATCAGAGCCAAGCACTGTTGTTTTCTGAATGTCGATTATTTTTCCAATTCCATGTGATGGATATACCGCATATTCTCCAATTTTGAATTCGGAGGATTTAGAGCTTTTAATAGCGGCTTTTGGCGCAGCAATTTCGGTTATTTTTTTATCAACCGCTTTAGTTTTTTCAATTTTTGGAGCAACTTGTTTAGTTGGTTTTTGTTTTTTCTCTTTTGGTAATTTTATTGCCTTAATCGGTTTTGTTGGCTTTACAGCTTTTTTCGCAACAATTTTATTCCTTACCTTTGCTACAACTTTTTTAACAGCTTTTGCTGGTTTTTTAACGGGTGTATTTCTTTTCTTTAACTTTGCTACAGGTTTTTTTGCAACTTTTTTGATAACTTTTTTCACCACTTTTTTCACTGGTTTTTTGATTGCCTTTTTAATTGTTTTTTTTACAATTTTTTTCACCACTTTTTTTGCGATCTTCGCTTTTTTTCTTGGTGCCGCAAGTTTCTTTACTAGCTTTGCAGTTTTGCTTTTCTTGTTAAGTGGCTTTACTTTTTTTGATGACATTTTCTAAGAAAAATAATAATAAAATTAATTGAAATGGCTATAATACACGATTTTTACCCTCTTGCAAGTGTTTTTTAAAAAGAAAATCATAAATTTCTTGTAGAAGATAAACACAAATGATGAAATAACATAACTCAATGAGTTTACAATTTAACAAAGCAGTAATTTTGAAAAAACTTCTAACAAACCTTAAAAGGTCATACGGACAGTCCTTATTGGTCGTGATTGATAAAATTATCGATCATAAAATGTTTAAACCAATCGCTATTTCAATCATTATCAGCTTCATTTTATTGAATGCTATTTCGATAGTGAGTGGATATATTGCTGATCATGAAGAAAAGTTGTTGCAAAAAAAAGCCACTACACCAATTAAAATTACTATCACCGAAGGCGGCAAAGCCATTAATTTTAACGAAATTCAAATTTCTGAGCAGCGCGTTAAAAGTGGCGATACAATGTTGAAACTATTGACTCGGATTGGTGCGAGCGAGGAAGATGTTTTTGCTATTTTATCCTCCATGAAAAAGCTTTTTAACCCGCAAAATATATCGGTTAGCGATAGTGTTGTGGTTAAATATCGTCTAAAAATTGATGCAGAGCCAAAAGAAAATTCTGGCAAACAAGTCACAATCAATGAAGTGCGCATTATTCCATCGCCCGATGTTGAAATTATCATAGTTCGCGGAGCTAATGGAGAGTATAGTGCTCGCGAGGTTAAGCAAAAATTAACTCGCTCGGTTGTGCGTTATTTTGGCACTATCAAAGATGGGCTTTATGTTGATGGTGTAAATTCTGGTATTTCGCCAACTTCGATGATGAACATGATTGGCCTCTACGCCTATGAAATCGATTTTCAGCGCGATTTGCATGATGGTGATAAATTTGAAATGTTGGTCGAAAGTTTTTACACCGGAAATGGCCGCAAAGTTAAAGATGGCAATGTGCTATTTTCATCATTGGCGCCAAAAGGTAGAAAGATCGAGATCTACGGCCACATGATTGGCTCACATCTAGAATATTTTGATGGCAATGGTAATAGTGTGCGAAAATCATTATTAAGAACGCCGGTCAATGGTGCACGAATTTCATCTGGCTTTGGTTTTCGTAAGCATCCAATTTTGGGATATTCTAAATTGCATAAGGGCATAGATTTTGCCGCTCCAATGGGAACGCCAATTTTTGCAGCGGGCAACGGCACCATTACCTTCATGTCCCCCCATGGTGGCTATGGCAATTTCGTTACCATCAAACACAATGCTGATTATCAAACGCAATATGGACATGCTAGCAAATTCAATAAAAAATTACGCGTTGGATCAAAGGTAAAGCAGGGTGAGGTGGTGGCCTATGTTGGCTCTACTGGGCGCTCTACAGGCCCACATTTGCATTATGAAATTGTTTATAGAGGAAACGCAATTAATCCAGCTAGCGTAAAAGGGGTTTCAGGAATAAGGCTCGCGGGCAAAGAGCTGGGTAGCTTTAACGCAACTAAGGCTGAAATTGACGGATATCGTAAAAAAATTCCTAACGAAATAACGCGATCTTATTAGCGCAATAATTGCTACACATAAAATGAAGATTGTAAATATTTTATTTAATTACAAAAAAGCGACCCACGATAATCAAATTTTGGGTGTTGAGCGTTGTTTTATAGACTATGCCAAATATTTAACTGTCCACAAAAACGAGGTAGTCTCGGTGTTAAAAAAAGGCATAATTTATGTTGATGATGTAAAGCGCGTTAGTGCCAAAACCGTTGAAATGAAGGCTTTCGGGCATGGCGATGTTTTTACGATGTTGCGCATGGCATTTTTATTTTTCACTTTTGCGCCAGATGTTGTAGTTTGTCATTCGGGGCGCGCCTTACTCTTTGCTCGTATTGCCAGATTTCTTTCTTTTAAAAAAATTCCGATTGTTACGATAAATCATGGTATTAGGGTTCGTAAATTTTTAAAATCAGATTATGTTTTTGCGGTAAATTCTTATTTTACGCGTGAACTTGTTGCAGCGGGAATGCCCTCAGATAGAGCAATCGCAATACCAAATATGATTGCGGTTCCACAAAATTTTGTTGCGCCAATAAAACAAAAATTCCGCAAACCGTTGAGAATAGGCTCATTAGGTCGTCTCTACCCAGAAAAATATTTTGATAAAGTTTTAAGTGCGATGGCAATTTTGCGCGATCAAGGTTTCGAATGCGAATATGTCATTGGTGGCGTGGGGCCAATGGAGGCGCCACTTGAGAAGCAAGCGCGAGAATTGGGCTTAGAAAAAAACTTCAAAATTTTAGGCTGGACAGAAGATAAAAAAACTTTTTTCGAAGGTATAGATATTTTTATTTTACCATCTTGGGGTGAAACATTCGGTATTGTTTTACTAGAAGCAATGTTGTATAATACGCCAATCATAACTAGTGATAGCTGGGGTCCAGAAGAAATTATCGATGAAGGAATCGATGGCTTAAAAGTATCAAAAGAGACGGCCGAAAAAATGCCACAACTTTTAGCGCAAGCAATTTTAAGGCTAGTTAATGATGAAGAATTTGCTAAAAAACTAGCCATTAATGCTAGCAAAAAGTTTTTTGAACAATACTCCGCCGATGTAGTCGGCAAGCGGCTCAATGATTTGTTGCAAGATATAGCTAATAAGCACAATATTTGATATTTTTTTCCAATAAATTATCAAGCAGAAAAAATAACGCGTTACCAAGAAAATGAAAATCATCGCACAAAACCGCAAAGCTTATTTTAATTATAGCATCGAAGAAGAAATCGAGGCCGGCCTTGTGCTGATTGGCAGCGAAGTTAAAGCCTTGCGCGATGGTCGCGTTAATATCAATGATTCTTATGTTGCAGAAAGCGCTGAGGGGATGCTGTTAGTTAACCTGATAATTGGCTCCTACAAAGGCGCGGCGATCTTTACTCACGATGAAAAGCGGCCACGCAAAATTTTGTTGCATAAAAAAGAGGCGCAGAAATTGATTGGCAAAATGCATGTGAAGGGCTATTCGCTTGTGCCGACGAAGATTTTTTTCAATCGTAGAAATGTTGTTAAGGTTATGCTTGGACTTGCTAAAGGAAAAAAACTTTATGATAAGCGTGAGACTTTGAAGAAGCGCGATGAAAAAAGACGTAATGATCGCGGGGAGGATTAGTTTGGAATGTTTTAATTGTGAAAATGATTGTGCTGGTGCTACTAGGCTCGCCTGC